>JBGVKV010000001.1:0-5631 GCA_045123975.1 Eubacteriales bacterium
CTGCAGAAGAATCAGTGCCGATACAACCACGATCCGACTGAACAAAAACTTTAACAATTTACCCATGATACCACTCCTTACTTACAAAATTCGCCAAGACGGTCATTCCGATGCGGCAAACACATATAGTAATATTGTATCACATACGCTTTTCCTATTCTACCGAATATTGTAAACAACCGTAACGATGAAAATGAAAAGCCCCGGCTCGAAGCCGGGGCTATACGATACGTTTTATCCGATCACACACTGCGGAAGCCGCGTCCGATGATCTCACTGCTGGTGGTAATGATGATAAAGGATCCGGGATCGATCTGACGCACCCGATTGCGAAGCTTGATGGCCTCCATTCGCTTACAAACGGTATGAATCATAGTTTTTTCCTCTTTGGTAAATTCACCCACAACGGAGTTGACAGTCACGCCGTGGCCGAGATTTTCCATGATATAGGAGGAAATCTCTTCTCTTTTCGAGGTGATCACAATGAAATATTTGCAGGTATTGAAGCTCTCGATAACGCCGTCCACGATAAAGGCCTTGGCGAACAATCCGAGAAGGGAGAAAAGTCCCGCCCGTACGTTAAATACCAGGAACGCGCTGGCAGCCACCACAAAATCCACCGCCAGCAGTGCCTTGCCCACGTCAATGCGGGCGTATTTCTGCAAGATCAGTGCGGCAATATCCGTACCGCCGGAGGAGGCGTCGCTGTTGAAAATCATTGCCGAGCCGATGGAGGTCAAAAGCATTGCATACGTCAATTCCAAAAAAGGCTGATCCGTCAGCGGCCCATTTATGGGCACGAACTTCTCAAGCAGGAAGGTCATCGCCGAATACAGCATACTGCAATACACGGTTTTGATACCGGTCTGACGACCGAGAAACACAAATCCTATCACCAAAAGTACCCCGTTCAGAATCCAGATCCAGGCACCGGGTGATATAGGGGTGATATTACCGAGCAGCGTACCGATACCGCTGACACCGCCGGTTGTAAAACCGTTGGGGATCTTGAAAAAGTAAACACCTACGGCCAAAAGAACACATCCAAGGTTCATTGTCAAAAGCCGAAGAAACTTGTTGGTTTTTATCATCCTGATTTACTCCAATATGCCGGATTTCCGGCAGTTGTATTTCTCATTAAATGAATCCGCCCACCTATTGTATCACGATATGGCGCCCATGTCAATTTCCACACGAAGTTTGACGAAAAAGATATTCACAAAATAACGGAGTTACCGTGTACTGCGGTAACTCCGTTCGTTTATCCGGTTATGTATCAGTGGAATCCAAAGCTGTCAAAAGCAGATTTTTCATCGGAATAGATGCCTACGCCCACACCGGCCATAATAGCGGAACCGATAGCGCCGGCGTGCTCACCGTTGATAACGAGAACGTTTTTGCCGGTGATCTGACCAACTACTTCGCACCAGGGCTTGGAATTGGTGATACCGCCAACCAGTTTCACCACGTCAGCCTTAATCTCCAGCTCTTCCAGGAACGCCTTCAGTCTTCTTGCGATATTCTCCATGATTGCACGGGCAATATCGGGACGGCTGTAGCCGCTTACGTCCGTATTCTCATCCTCGATAACCAAGCCGTTGCAGCCCAGTTTAGCCTCAGCGGCCAGTCTGTCAAATTCCTTCACGGGAATATCACCCAGGAAATGCGTTGTGTACTTGTCAATAGTTTCCGCAACGGAGGTCATGGACTTCATACCGCACCAGTTGCCCTTGGGATCCATAAAAGGATCCACCAGAATACCTTTGTTCAAAGGAATATCTCTTGTTGCATAGGGGATGAACACAACCCAGGAAGTACCGCAGGATACCATTACGCTGCTCTCATCCAGAACGCCGGCGCCTCTGGCAGCGCTGGGATGATCGAAGGTGCCGGGAATTACCGGTGTACCCACCTTCAGGCCGGTCTTGGCAGCGGCCTCTGCAGTTACATTACCAAGAACGGAGCAAGCCTCAACGATGGGAGGCAGCTTGTCCTCACTCAGGCCGAAGTTGTCCAGGTGAGCACGGCTGTATTTGCCCTCTGCCTGATCGATCAGATAGAAGGTGGTGCCCTGGGAGCGGGTAATGCCCCAAGCGCCGCTCAATTTATATGCCAGGTACTCGATGTGCATACAAACCATATCCGCATCGGCAAGTGCCTGAGGATTGGTCGCCTTCAAAAAGCCAAGGGTTGCCAGGGGGAAAGAATTCAGCTTCGGCCAGCCCACGGTTTTATATACAGATTCGGCGGTAAGGGGAGCCAGCGCCTCGCCGATTACTTCTTCGTCATAGGCAGTCTGCCAACCGTAAACGGGGGAGCAGGCCTTTCCGTCCTTCACCAGCATAAGATTGCCGCCGGCACCGGACACGCACACACCGGCGATCTCATCGCCGTCCTTCAAAGAATCGGACAGCTCCTTAATAACAGAAAAGCAGTTGTCGCAGAATGCATCCGCATTCAGAAGCTTCAGATTGTTTTCCCAATAATACGCATGTTTTTTCGTCTTTACGTTTTCGACTTTACCGTCACGGGACATGAGCACGCCCTTTACAGAGGATGTACCGATGTCAAGACCAACCAAAAATTCCATATATGCCTCCACAGCAAAAATTGAATTGACATTTCCGTCATTTCGATTACCATAATTATATGATAAATCCCGCCGTATGTCAAGCCAAATAATGCATAAGCGGCCCACCAACGGTGAGCCGCTTGTGCCTTTTACAGGATGATGCAGATAAGCCCTCCGCTGCCCTCGTTGATTACCCGGGACAACGTTTCCCCCAACTTCTGCCGTGCGTCATCGGGCATATGGGCCAGCTTGGCGTGCAAGCCATCATTGATCAACTCGTACAAGGACCGCCCGAACAGATTGGACTCCCAGATCTGTTTGGGATCCTCCTCAAACTCACGGAGCAGATTCCGCACCAGCTCCTCGGACTGCTGCTCCGTTCCCACGATGGGATTGATCTCCGTTTCAATGGAAGCACGGATCATATGAACGGACGGTGCGGAAGCCCGCAGGCGTACACCGTATCCTCCTGCCTGTTTTACGATCTCCGGCTCCTCCAATTTGAGAGAATCCACGTCCGGCATGACAATCCCGTAACCGTTTTCATCCAACTCACGGATAGCCTCGGCATATTTGTCGTACTCCCGCTTGGCATCACTCAGACTTCTCAGCGCAGAGAGCAATTCCCTCTCCGAATGAATGTCCAGACCGGTCCACTCACCGATGATCTTATAATACAGAGTTTGCGGTACTTCCAGGCAGATCTCCGCCACTCCGCGCCCCAGATCGATCCGTTCCACCCGCACGTTAGGTGCGGTATTTTCCCCACCGTTTTCGCACAGGCAATCCGACAGTGCTGCACTGAGGGATTCCGCGTAGATCTGCGGAATCTGTCCCACCTTCGTAACAGCACGGGCTGTTTTGAGAGCGGCGTCCTCGACGGCCCGACACAGCCAATGGCCGCTGTCCAAAGCGGACGTCCAGCCCGGCATACGCACCCGGATCTCCCGAATGGGAAATTCCATCAGCAGCATATGCAGAATGTGTGCAATATCTTCTCCGTTCAATTCCGTGCAGTTGACCAGCGCCACGGGAGCATTGTACTTCTCCTCCAATTCCAGCGCCAGTTTTTCCGCACCCGGTGATGCGGGATCGGCGGAGTTCAGAATTACGGCAAAAGGCTTACCGATGGCCTGCATTTCTCTTGCCACCCGTTGTTCCGCATCAATATAGCTTTCCCTTGGAATATCCCCAAAGCTTCCGTCTGCGGTAAGAAGCATACCGATGGTGGAATGATCGGTGATCACCTTGCGGGTCCCCATCTCCGCCGCTTCATCAAAGGGGAGAGGTTCCTCCGACCAGGGCGTATGTACCATACGGGGTGTGCCGTTTTCCGTATTCCCAATGGCATCCGGTACCAGATACCCCACGCAATCGATCATACGAACGTTGACCTGACCGCATTCTCCCACCGTGATCTGCACCGCATCATCGGGGATAAATTTGGGTTCCGTGGTCATCACGGTACGGCCACCCGCACTTTGCGGCAGTTCATCCCGCGCACGAACCTTATCGTGCTCCCCTTGTATGTTGGGGATTACCACCGTTTCCATAAATTTTTTAATAAAAGTAGATTTCCCCGTACGCACCGGCCCTACTACCCCGATGTATATATCGCCGCCGGTACGGGTTGCGATGTCCCGATAGATTTCTGATCCTGTCATGCTGTATCCTCCGCATCTGTTTCTTGGTTTGTACATTTTTATGCGGCAAGGAAAAAGAATATGACAAGCCGTTGTTTTATTGAAAATGCCTTGACATAACAGTCCGCAAACTATATAATAGAATCGTATATTTAAACACACTCTAATAATTCAAGAGGTACCCTTATGACTGAGACACAAAGAATCAAGAATATGGAGATTCCCACCGGCCGGGTGGATATGGTACTTGACACCGACGCTTTCAATGAGATCGATGACCAATTTGCCATTGCCTATACCTTGCGCTCCCCCGAACGCTGCAACCTCCGTCAGATCTATGCAGCGCCTTTTCTGAACAAAAAGGTTTCCTCCGCCGAGGAAGGTATGGAAGCCAGCTATGCGGAAATTTTGAAAATTCTGGATCTTGCCGGATGCAGTGAGTTGAAGGAGCACACCTTCCGTGGCTCTACCCGCTTTATGGGTAAGGAGGACGAAGCCGTTGACTCCCCTGCTGCCCGTGCTCTGATCGAGTTGTCCAAAGAATACACGGCTGAGAATCCTCTGTACGTCGTAGCTCTGGGTGCAATTACCAACGTGTCCTCCGCCCTCGTAATGGATCCCACGCTGAAGGAAAGAATCACCGTTGTCTGGTTGGGCGGTCACTCCATCCACTTCGCTCACAATAAGGAATTCAATCTTCGGCAGGATGTTGCCGGTGCACGCGTTCTCTTCGGATGCGGCGTGCCGCTTGTAATTCTTCCCTGCGCGGAAGTCGTACGTGCCTTCACTCTCAGCGGTCCGGAACTGGAATACTGGCTGGCCGGAAAAAATCCTCTCGCGGATTATCTGGCAAAGAACACCATCCGTGAAGCGGAATCTTATGCTAAAGGCACCGCCTGGACCCGTCCCATCTGGGATGTAACGGCAGTAGCCTGGCTGCTCAACGATAAGGACCGTTTCATGACCTCCTATCTTATCCCCGCACCTATTCCGGAATACGATCACCACTACGCATTCGATTACACACGGCATATGATCCGTTACGTAAACTGGATCCATCGGGATGCTCTGATGACCGATATGCTCACCAAGCTTGCCAAATAATTACATAACAAAAACGGTTGGATAACTCCAACCGTTTTTTCTTTTAGAACAGCGTAAGCTGATTGGTGGCGGTGAGACTTTTCAGAACGCCGTTGCGCTCAAGAATTTCTACCATCTTCTTGGATATGCCTGCCTCCCGCTTCAGCGCTTCAATGGAATAGATCTCCTTCTCGTCACGGCATCGCATTATGTTCTCTGCGGCCGTCTCGCCCAAGCCCGGCAATGAGCCGAAGGGCAGGCGGATCTTTCCGTTTTCCGGCACGTACTTATGAGCGTGGGACTTCTGCAGATCCACGGGAAGGAACGTGAATC
>JBGVKV010000002.1:0-14506 GCA_045123975.1 Eubacteriales bacterium
TTCTTGCCGTTGTCGTTTACACGGATGCGCAGACGGCGGGCCTGAGCGTCGCCCAGATTGGAGCAGGAACCCACTTCGAAGTACTTCTTCTGACGGGGAGACCAAGCCTCTACGTCGCAGGACTTCACCTTCAGATCGGCCAAGTCACCGGAGCAGCACTCCAACGTACGAACGGGCACATCCAGAGAGCGGAACAGATCTACGGTGTTCTGCCACAGCTTATCGTACCACATCATGCTATCCTCGGGCTTGCAGACAACGATCATTTCCTGCTTCTCGAACTGGTGGATACGATATACACCGCGCTCCTCGATGCCATGGGCACCCTTCTCCTTACGGAAGCAAGGAGAGTAGCTGGTAAGAGTATAGGGCAGTTTTGCCTCGGGAATGATCTGATCGATAAATTTACCGATCATGGAGTGCTCACTGGTACCGATCAGGTAGAGATCCTCTCCCTCGATCTTGTACATCATTGCTTCCATTTCCGCAAAGCTCATAACGCCGGTTACCACGTCGGAACGGATCATAAAGGGCGGGATGCAGTAAGTAAATCCGCGCTCGATCATGAAATCACGGGCATAGGAAATCACAGCGGAGTGCAGACGGGCAATGTCGCCCATCAAATAGTAGAAGCCGTTGCCGGCCACGCGGCGAGCCGCATCCAGATCGATACCGTCGAAGCGTTCCATAATCTCCGTATGATACGGAATCTCAAAATCGGGAACGACGGGATCGCCATACTTCTGGATTTCCACGTTCTCGGAATCATCCTTACCGATCGGAACGGACGGATCGATGATATTAGGAATGATCATCATGATCTTCTGGATCTTTGCATCGATCTCAGTTACCAAAGCCTCGTCTTCTGCCAGCTTGGCAGCATTCTCGGTAACCTTCTTCTTCATCTCTTCGGCTTCCTCGCGCTTGCCCTGTCCCATCAGCGCACCGATCATCTTGGAATACTTATTGCGGCTGGAGCGAAGCTCCTCTACCTCGTGGAGCACGCGGCGCTTCTCCACGTCCAATTCGATCACTTCATCCACAAGGGGAAGCTTGGCGTCCTGAAACTTGTTTTTGATGTTCTGCTTTACGATCTCCGGATTCTCTCTGAGGAATTTAATGTCGAGCATAATATGCCTCCTACATAATAATCAAGAAAATAAAAAAGTCCCCCCGTCTCACCATGGGACGAAGAAACTCCGTGTTGCCACCCAAATTGCCGCTGTGCGGCCACTCGATAGTATGATAAAGGATACCACCCTCCGGCTCTCACCGGAAACTCCGAAAGCGGATACATATGGCGCTGTACTGCCTCACACCGACCGGCAGTTCTCTGAAACAGTTTTCCATAGGATAACTTTCATCACCGTTCATATGTATCTATTATACCCATATTTTCAGAAATTGCAAGAGGGTTGGGGAACTTTTGCCAAAAAATATGCTGTTTCCGCAAAGCGAAAACAGCATATAGATCAAATCTTGAACGCCTTGTCTACAGGCAGGGAGCAAAGGATTCCACCGGCCTCGGACCGAAGTCCGAACTCCCGGTTCACATCCTCCATCACCTGATCCCGGATTCTGTCGGGTGCCAGAATCGCCAGAATCTCACGCTCCGGCTGCAATTCCATACCCTGGAATACCGTTTCGGTATCACTTCCCGCAAGGCGGGCACGAACGATCGTACCACCGGTAGCGCCTGCTTTTTTGGCAGTCTGCATCACCTGTTCCGTATATCCCTGATTTACCGCAATCAGAATCAAGCTGTGCTGGTGTTCGTTTTTCATCGGTTTTACCTCCCTGCTTTCTGCGGTCGACGCCGTGCGCATCGACAGGATCGTTGCCGTCAGATTTCCGACAGCTGTGGGGGACAAAAGCATCATGATTCCGCCGCCGCGGCCGGCACTGCGCAACGTATCGCTGTATTCGAGGATCACGTCTTCCACGGCGCTTTCTTTGCCCATAGCAATAACGATGTCTTTCTCGCTGCTGCCGAGACCAAGGATATCCATCATCTCCGAGGAGGCGGTTCCCTGTCCGTAACAGCGCATCAGGCATCCCACGCCCATTGTATCCATTTTACGGGTGATCGTATTTCCGTTGCCTCGTTCTGTGATGGCAATCAGCATACGCACCTTTTCCATACGAATATCCATCTCAGCCTCCGTTTCTGTCGTAGTACAGGATGCCGTCATCCACGCGGCTGAGCTGATCCGCCGTACGGCGTCTCTGCGCGCGGTGCTTCATCTGTGCATACAGACCGATTACCTGAATCGTAATAAGAGGAGTCATAGCAACCATTGCCACGATACCGAACGCATCGGTCAGAAGATTGCCGCCAACGGCGGAGCAGGCTCCCACGGCAAACGGAAGAAGGAACGTGGTAGTCATAGGTCCGCTGGCCACGCCACCGGAGTCAAAGGCCACGCCGGTATACAGCGGCGGGACGAAAAAGCTGATCAGTAAGGAAATGGCATAGCCGGGGATCATAAACCACATCAGGGGAATACCGGTCAGGATGCGCAGCATAGCGATACCCACAGACACGGCAACGCCGATAGAAAGGCCGATACCTATAGAGGTCTGGGTAATTCGGCCGGAGGAAATCTCCTCCACCTGTTTTTTCAGCACGTGCACGGCAGGCTCAGCGGCAACGATAAAGTAACCGACCAGCATGCCCACTGGAATCAGCAAAAACTTGTAGGAGCTGCCCGCGATCTCTTCGCCGATAAGCTTACCGGCAGGCATAAAGCCCACGTTGGCTCCGGTCAAAAACATAACCAGCCCCGCATATGTATAGAGGAAACCGCTTCCGATACGGAGAAGCTGATGAATCTGGTAACGGCGGGTAAGAAGCTGGAACACGACAAATACGCCCACCACGGGAAGAAGAGCAATCAGAACCTCTTTCGCATAGTGAGGGAATGCCGTAACAAACTCGCGGATAGCATCACGGGTGTCCACGATATCACGGATCACCGTCTCTGTCGTGGTGGCAGAAGGTTCATAACAAATGCTCAGAATCAAGACGGACAAAATCGGGCCGATACTGCAAAGAGCAACGAGACCAAAGCTATCGTCCGAGGATTTTTTGTCGCTTCGGATAGACACCATACCGATACCCAGCGCCATAATGAACGGAACGGTAATAGGACCGGTGGTGACGCCGCCGGAGTCAAAGGCTGCGGGAATAAAATCAGCCGGAGCAAAAGCGGCAAGTACAAATACAACCAGGTAGAAAATCAAGAGCAGCTTGGACAGCGGGATGCGAAGGGCTGTACGCAGCAGAGCTACTACAAGGAATAAACCTACGCCGATGCCCACTGCCAGAATGAGTACCATATTGGGAATCGAGGGAATCTGCTCCGCCAGAACGGTCAGATCCGGCTCGGCAATGGTGATGATCACACCGAGCGCAAAACAAATAATCAATGGCAGCAGCAACTTGCGGAATTTACTGATCTGAACACCGATACCTTCACCCATAGGCTGCATGGACATACCCGCACCCATGGTAAACAAACTCATACCAAATATCAACAGAAGAGATCCAAACAAGAACAGCACCAAAACACCGCTGCTGACCGGTGCAATAGTAATGCTGAGAAGCAAAACGATTGCTGTGATCGGCAAAACTGCCGACAGAGATTCTGCCATTTTTTCTCTTAACGAATGCATTCGTTCACCTCCCAAACCAAGTAAATAATCACCATAATATTATACCACATCGGCACGTCCGGTGCAACCGGTTCGGGCACATTCTACCGAATTTACGCTTTCTTCATAAGATGTGCAAACAGGCGGAACAGAACGTATCCTCCAAATAAACCAAGCATATTCAGAATATAATCGTCCACGTCGAGTATCCCCCGCAAGGTAATCCACTGCAGGAACTCAACTGTTAGAATGATCCCGGAGGAAACAAGGAAAAATCTTCCCCATCGACGATATTTTGGCCAAATCCATGGAAGAAAGATGCCCAAGGGAATAAAGACGGCCACATTGCCTCCCAAATTGATCCACGCGTGGGTAAACAGTCCCGGTGAGGGTGGATTGAGCAAGTTCCTTAATTGGTCAGACACGGTATGAAAAGGAAGCAAATTGACGTTGTGAATCAGCGAGTCCGCGTAATCGTACCCTGCGTTGTGTGTGCCGCGGCCGAACAGAAGCCAAAGCATAATCCCGCAATATGCGGCAAACAACAGCCAAATTAACCGGCGTTTCCGTTTCATTACACAGCGCCCCCCGTTAGAAATACATTGATTACAGTATACAATATGAATTGTGAATATTTCAAGTGCGGAGACAGCCCCTCGGCAGAATTTATCTTGACATTGTGCCACTCCCGTGCTATAATTGTTCAGTACGGGCCATTAGCTCAGTTGGTTAGAGCTCCCGGCTCATAACCGGTCGGTCCTGGGTTCGAGTCCCCGATGGCCCACCAAAAATAAAAAGAGCCTCACGGCTCTTTTTGTTTTTGTCGAGTTATTCTGATGCGATGAGCCCCACACCGCCATCGGCGGGGTTAAGGTTTGCACCGGTTTTCCGTAAGTTTTCCGCTTTCCCGGGTGCAAACCAGGGTTCAGAGTCCCCTGCAAAGAGCCTCACGGCTCTTTTTGTTTTTTATCGTATTACAGCTCAGCCAATATTTCCGCTGCGTTGGTATCCGGCTTTACTTTCGGCATAATCTTTGCGATATTTCCCTGCTCGTCGATCAGGAAGGTGGTACGAACCACGCCCATACTGATTTTGCCGTACTGCTTTTTCTCCTGCCACACGCCGTACGCTTCAATGGCAATGCGCTCCGGATCCGACAGAAGGATAAACGGCAAACCGTATTTTTCAGCGAATTTCCCATGAGAAGCCACGCTGTCTCGGCTGACTCCGATTACCTCCACGCCTTTCTCGCGGAAAGCCTTGTATGCCCCGGCAAAGGCACATGCCTGGCGTGTGCAGCCCGGCGTGTTATCCTTTGGATAAAAGTACAAAACGACCTTTTTCCCAATAAAGTCCGATAAAGATACGGTATTACCACCCGCATCCGTCAAAGTGAACTGCGGCGCTTTCATTCCTGCTTCCAGCATATTTTCCCTCACACAATATTGACACAACCGCAAAACAGTGCTACACTTTATTATCGGTATGTGTGCTTTTTTATTACTATCTTATCATACCCGCTCCCCCCTGTCAACTACATCACTTTGGAGAAAGTCAATGAAAACCAATCTGAAAACACTGCTGTCCATATTCAGCGTTTTCTTCCGTATCGGCGCCTTCACATTTGGCGGCGGCTATGCGATGATTCCGCTGATCCAAAAAGAAGCCGTAGAGAAGAAAAAATGGATCACCGACGACGATATTCTGGAAATCATCGCCATCGCGGAATCCACCCCCGGACCTATCGCCATCAATTCCGCTACCTTCGTTGGCTACCGCGTAGCCGGCGTGCTGGGTGCTTTGTGCGGAACGGTTGGCGTGGTGCTTCCCTCCTTTGTTATCATTCTGATTTTGTCTTACGTATTGCGGGAATTCCAGGAAATCCCGGTGGTGCAGTACGCATTCACCGGTATTCGCGCCGGTGTTATGGCATTGATCCTTAAAGCACTTTGGAATATGTACAAAAAAGCTCCCAAGGGAGTCATTCCCTACTGCATTATGGCCGGTGCCTTTGTGCTCTCTGCTATTCTGGATCTGAACGTTCTGTACGTGATCATCGCCTGCGCACTGACCGGACTGATCTCCTCTCTGATTATGGCAAGGAGGGTCGGCAAATGATTTTTCTTGAATTGTTCTGGACATTTTTTAAGATCGGTGCCTTCACCTTCGGCGGCGGTTACGCTATGCTTCCTCTGATTCAGGAAGCTGTTCTCACAAAAGGTTGGGGAACTCCCGAAGCACTTATCAACTTCATCGCGGTCAGCGAAAGTACACCCGGTCCCTTTGCTATCAATATGGCCACCTATATCGGTGCGGAACAGGGCGGCGTCCTCGGTGCACTCTGCGCCACGCTGGGCGTGGTTACCCCTTCCTTTATCATCATTCTGCTGGTTGCCAAATTCTTTGATAAATTCAAGGAAAGCAAGATCGTCAAGGGCTGCATGTCCGGTCTGAAGCCTGCCGTTGTAGGTTTGATCAGCGCGGCGCTGTTGTCTGTGGCCGCTACGGTATTCATTCCCGCAGGATTTACCACAGCCATCTTTACCGATCCCGTAACCTATCTTTCCCTTGCGGTGTTCGGCCTTTCCGCGTTCCTTGCCTTCCGCAAGACCCATCCCATCGCCATCATCTGTCTGGCGGCCGGTCTGGGCATTCTCGGCGGGTATATACTGTAATTAAAAAGCACAGGAGATTATCTCCTGTGCTCTTTTTTATTTCTCCAAAATATCGGCGATACGCTTGCAGGCAAATCCGTCGCCGTAGGGATTGGATGCCTTCGCCATGGCGTCGTATGCGTCGGGATTCTCCAAAAGAAGCTTGAAATTCTCGTAGATCACGTCCTCGTCGGTGCCCACCAGCTTCAGAGTACCGGCGGCAATGCCCTCCGGACGCTCTGTAGTATCGCGCATAACCAAAACGGGCTTGCCGAGGGACGGTGCCTCCTCCTGGATTCCGCCGGAATCGGTGAGGATCATATAACTGCGCGACAGGAAGTTATGGAAATCCAACACCTCCAGCGGCTCAATGATGTGGATGCGGTCGCAATCGCCCAGCTCCTCATCCGCCGCACGGCGCACAACGGGATTCATATGAATGGGATAGATAGCCTTTACGTCGGGATGCTCCTCCATCACGCGGCGGATCGCCCGGAACATATGATGCATGGGCTCGCCCAGATTCTCCCGCCGGTGAGCGGTAATCATAATGAGCCGGCTGTCCTTGGCCCATTCCAATTCCGGATGGGAATAATCCTCCCGGACGGTGGTTTTCAGCGCATCAATGGCCGTATTGCCGGTAACATAGATGGTGCTCTCTTCTCTTCCCTCTCGCAGAAGATTGCTTTTCGACAGCTCGGTGGGAGCAAAATTGTATCGGGAAAGGATGGACACCGCCTGGCGGTTAAATTCCTCGGGATAAGGGGAATAGATATTGTAGGTACGGAGTCCCGCCTCCACGTGACCCACGGGAATCTGCAGATAGAAGCACGCAAGGGCCGTTACGAACGTGGTGGACGTATCACCGTGCACCAGCACCACGTCCGGCTTCACTTCCTCCAGCACGCCTTTGATACTATTGAGAATATTGGTGGTAATATCGAACAGCGTCTGCTTGTCCTTCATGATGGAAAGATCGTAATCCGGAACCACGTGGAATGCATCCAGCACCTGATCCAGCATCTGCCGGTGCTGACCGGTCACGCATACCACGGTGCGAATGCCTTCTCTGGTTTTCAACTCGTTCACCAAGGGGCACATCTTGATGGCTTCCGGTCTGGTACCGAAGACCAGCATAACAGTTTTCATAGTTTTCTCCCGCTTATGGCTTGATACAGATATTGTACACGATTTCCTCCCAAATTGCAAGGGATGCCGATAAAATGTACTATACAGGAAAAAGACGGCTGTCATCGACAGCCGTCTCCGTTTTAATTTGCGGGATTGTTCTTGTTCTGCACCTCGGCGATCACCTTGCGATGCTCCTCATAGGTCTTGGAGTAGTGGGTAATATAGGTGGATTCCGAGAAGAAGAAATAATAATCCGTATCGGAGGGATACAGTGCGGCACGGATCGCGCTGGCCGAGGGGTTTGCAATCGGTCCGGGCGGAAGGCCCTTGTTCGTATAGGTGTTATAGGGGCTTTCGTATACCATATCCTGATCGGTGGGCGTTACGCGGTTGCCTGTATCGTGCTGGATCGCATACACAACGGTAGCGTCGCTTTCCAGGTAGGGGTACTTGGCGGGTGCCTTCAGACGGTTGTTGAATACGGAGGAAATATCAAAGAAATCCGACTGAGAGCCGGCCTCCTTCTCGATCATCGACGCGATGATGAGAATCTCATCCACCGTATATCCCAATTCCTTTGCCTTCTGGGTATAGGAATCCAGGAAAACCTGATTAAAGCGCTTCAGCAGTTTTCCGATCACCACCTCTTCACTGGATGCGTTATAGAACTCATAAGTATCCGGGAACAGGTATCCGTCCAAACGGTAGAAGCGGTCTTCCGACACGCCGTTTGCTTCCAGCTCATCGATAAACCAATAATCAAAATCGTAATTGTTAATGACGTCGATATATCTCTCCCTCGTACCGATGCCACGGGAAACAAACAGATCGATGATCTCGTCCGTGGTATAGCCCTCGGGAATAGTGATACGGGAAATACCGGAGGGGGCTTTTTTCTTAAAGGCGGAAAGAAGCTCGTCGTAGTTCATCATAGGATGCACCGTATAGGTTCCGGCCACAAATTCACTCTCGTCATTGCTTCCGCCGAATTTGGAGTACAATTCAAATATGCCCGGGTATTCAATCAGTGCATTTTCATAAAGAATATCCGCTATGTCACCAACTGTGGCGTATTCGGGAATAGTGACCTCCACCATGGTGTCGTCCTTGACAAAGGCAAAAATATCGTTGCCCACCAGGATAATAAACATTGACAAGAACACGGATACCACGATCACAGCGACAATATACGTTACCGCTTTGATCACGCTGATAATGGTGTTAGCGCCCTCGCTCTCATCCTGCTCCTGAGGAGGAATATTCTTTTTCTCCCGGTAAAGGGGCTGCTTCACGTCCGTCAAGCGGGTGTGATCATCGGCCGGAGTTACAGAACGGATATCTCTTATATCTGTAATCCGCGTTGCGCCTTCTTCTGCCTGCGCTTTCTTCTGAGGCACCTGCTTGTACGGGATCATGGCAGGCTTGGGAGACACCGGGGCTTTGGATACAGCCGGACGGGGTGTCTGGGATCTGGCTGAAGAGGAACCGGCAACGGGAGGACGGGGCTGTGTCGGCTTTGTACCGGGCACTGCTGTTCTCACCGGCTTTGCCGCAGCAGCCGGAGACGACGGCTTTGCCGCAGAGGCAGGAACACTCTTCGGGCGGGACGTGGCTGTGGGTTTGGAAGCCGATGATGCGCCTGCCGTATTTCGCGGCTTCGGCATCTGTCCGTTTTTCATCTGCGCACGAAGCATATTGGCACTGACAGCCGCGGTGGAATTGACGGGCGTCGACGCATTGCGGAGCCGTTTCTGCGCCAAAATATCCGCATTATCAAATCCGAGCGTACTTTCCTTATCCTGCCTGCCCGGATGATTCTGGTTATCCATAGGATGATCCCCCTTTCAAATCGGGATGCTCACCGTTATATATTGAGCAATGAAATTACGATAAATAAAATGACAAACACAACGAAGGGCGGTGCCAACAGTGCATCCCCTGCGCCAAGCGGTTCTTTCTTCTTTTTGGAACGGACGTAAGGTGAGGAAACACCGGTAACGCCGTAGCCGGAGTATATTCTCTGTGCCTCCATGAAGAGGAGAACCAGGGATACAAACAAAACACACGACAGTATAAAAGCTAAAAGAATGCCCCGATCGCCCGTATTTCCTGCCACGTTATACACAAACCGATCCAAAAACAGAGCGGCAACATTGTTGCACAGATGGACAACCATCGAAGCAAAAACGGAACGTGTAGCATAGGCCACGATGGCCAAAAGAATTCCGCAGAAAAAATAGGCAGGCAGACGCACCAGGTTCAGATGCATCATAGCGAACAGCAGAGACGAAATGATCACTGCGAACGGCACGCTAACGGACTGATACTCCGTAAGGATAACCCCCCGGAACAGAAACTCCTCCGTAAGTGCGGGCAAAACCGCAAGCGCAATGACAGCAAAGAACAGATCCTGTCCCTGGGCAGCGGAGGTCACCGAGGATGCACCGCTGTCGGGAAACAGTTTGAAAAGAGCCAGATTGATCAACGCACTGCCGGCAACCATAGCGATCAGTGCCAGAAGCATGAACAGCAGATGAGTGGCACGAAACAGCCGCAAACGCAATCCTTTGGCATATTCCCCGCCACGCAGGCGGCAGAAAAACACCGTGGGCAGCGCATACACGATCAGTTGGAGGATCACCAGCGCCAGATACGGATTGTCCGCCATCCCCAGTCTTGCGGGATCAATGGATCCCGAAACTGCCAAAAGCATTAATACGACGATCAGCAAAAAGGGAGCGGCAAAAATATTTTTAAGCTTCACCGGTCATTTTCACACCCTTCTCGGTCAAAAGGATATTGACCGATACGTCAAATCTGCCGCGAGGAACGGTAGGCAGAATATAATCGCTGTACACAACACCCAGCGTGCAGCCGGAGAAGTGAGACAGATAGCGGTCGTAGAATCCCTTGCCGTATCCCAGTCGGTAGCCGGCCTTATCGTACACAAGACCGGGCACGAAGCAAATGGCGCTTCCCAGATCCTTTTCAGGATCGTAGATGCGATTCTCCGGCGGCGGCTCCAGGATACCGTAGTTATCCTTAGCCAATTCATCAAGGGAGGAAACGATATGATACTGCATCGTATGAGATTCCTTATCGCAGCGGGGGAACGCGATCTTCTTGCCGCGGGCAAGAGCCACCGCGGCAATCTCTCTCACGTTGATCTCGTTTTCCGTTGCGGCATAGAGAAGCACGTATTCCGCATAGCGGAAGCTGACAAGAGATATGGCCGCACGGCAGATCGCATCGTCACGGCGCTTCTTCTCCGCGGGATCCATAGCCGCACGGCGAGCGCTGTACTCGGCGCGGATCTCATCTTTTACTTTACGGATGGAATTCATCAGGCAAACACAGCGGCACGGAGAGCATCAGCCGCGCCTTCTCCTTTCAGTACTTTTATGAGAGCCAATGCAAATTCGGTGGCGGCGCCCATAGCACGTCCGGTAATATACCGGCCGTCCGTAACCGTATGGACATCCATATAGGCGGCCCCCTCCAGATATTCCTCGAATCCGGGGAAACAGGTGGCATGACGTCCACGCAAAAGTCCACGCTTACCGAGGATCATCGGTGCGGCGCAGATGGCCGCAATATAGGCATTCGCTTTTTCCGCCGCATCAATAAACGTATCCACAAGGGGAGATGCATCCAACGTGGCGGCTCCCGGCATGCCGCCGGGCAGAACGATCATTTCGGGGATAGTGCCGGCCGCAAGCATAGCCAGCGCCTCCTCGGCGCCCACGTCTGCGGAAACGGTGATTCCATGGGATCCGGTAACCGTTTTACCGCTTACGCCCACAGTAACAACCTCCACGCCGGCACGGCGAAGAAGATCCACGGGAGTCAGAGCTTCGATCTCCTCAAAGCCATCCGCCAAAAACAAAAATACCATACCCATTTCCTTTCCAAATCATTTGTATATGGGACGGAGCAACAACGAAAAATGTTCCGTCTTCACTATATTTACGCCAGTTACACACCGAGCACGCGGCAAATCTTTTCCTGCATTACGGGAATTGTATACGGCACTCCGTTCTCTGCACACTCGAGCAGGTGCCATCCCTGGACATCGGATACATAATGGAGTGCATCGTAGCACCGCTCCAGATAATCGCTGTCCGCCTCGTGAATATCCTTCTTCACGCCGGTCTCCACGCACCGTTTCTCGATCAGTGCACGGGATACCTCCGGCCGCATGGACAAAGCCACCACCGCATCCGGGTGAGGCAGTCCAAGCCGTGTAAACTCAAAGTCCCACAGCCAGCTGAGGAATCCTTCCCAACGGTCCCTCGGGAGCTTGGACAGCTGGTGATATGCATTGGCGGTTGTATAACGATTGGCGATCACCACCGTATCGGGATCCAGATAATCCTTCTCCCAATCCGTACGGTAGCTCACGTAACGGTCCGCCGCATAGAACATCGATGCGGCATAGGCATTGGTGTCGTCGGGATTATCTCCCAGTTTTCCGTCCAGATACATCTTGACGAGAACGGATCCCTCCGACTCATAATCCGGGAAGCTGATCTCCCGCACGCGGCATCCCTTTCCCCGAAGATACTCGGCCAGCAGAGCCGCCTGCGTTCCTTTTCCGGAGCCGTCCAGGCCCTCAATAACAATAAGTTTTCCCATTATTTGCACCAAAACTCACTTTTGTAAATATTTTTGTAAAACGCACGGCTGCGCTTATGAATCCGTATCTCTGAGAACCATTTCCATAAACTGTTCCTTGGTGATCAGCACCTCACGGGGCTTCTGCCCCTCCGGTGCGCCCACGTAGCCCAGCTGCTCCATACGGTCGATCAGCTTGGCAGCACGGCCATAGCCCAGGGACAGTCTGCGCTGGATGAGAGACGTGGAGATCTTGCCGCTTTCCACCGCCAGCTCGATGGCAGGGCGAAGCATCGGATCGTCCTCCCCTGCTCCGTCTCCGTCGTCGGCAACGGCACCGCCCTTCTTGGAGACACCGATGGAGGCGGCATTCCGCTCCACCTGCTCAATGGCAGAGGTGTTATATTCCACACCGCTGTTGTGTGTCTTGATAAAGGTGACCACCTTTTCCACATCCTGATCGGATACAAAGGCACCCTGCACACGGATCGGCTTGTCCGCGCCAACAGGATTGTACAGCATATCACCGCGGCCGATCAGATTCTCCGCACCGGCACGGTCAATGATGGTACGGGAGTCGATCTGAGAAGATACGCGGCACGCAATGCGGGAGGGGAAATTGGCCTTGATCAGACCGGTGATTACGTCCACGGAGGGACGCTGGGTACCGATGATCAGATGCATACCGGCGGCTCGTGCTTTCTGGGCAATACGGCAGATGGAATCCTCCACGTCCGTCTTGGCCATCATCATCAGGTCGGCCAACTCATCGATCACGATAACAAACTGAGGCAGGAATTCATACTGGGGATCGTTTTTCGTGATCTCATTATAGGATTTCACGTCACGGACGCCCACTTCTTCGATAAGGCTGTAGCGGCGTTCCATTTCGGACACGGCCCAGGACAGAGCACCGGCGGCCTTTTTCGCGTCGGTCACAACGGGCATATACAGGTGAGGAATGCCGTTGTACATATTGAATTCAACCTTTTTGGGGTCTACGAGAATCAGTTTCATCTCATCCGGCTTGGCCTTATAGAGCAAGCTGATCAGAAGGCTGTTGATACAAACGGACTTACCCATACCGGTAGCACCGGCGATCAGCAGGTGAGGCATACGGGCAATATCCAGATATACGTTAGCGCCGGCAACGTCCTGACCGAGCGCACAGGAAATGCGGCTCTTTGCATTGGTAAAGGCGGGATTTTCCAAAAGCGTCCGCAGATGCACCGTAGTGGATTTCTTATTGGGAACCTCGATGCCCACGGCGGATTTTCCGGGAATGGGAGCCTCGATACGCACGCCGGAGGTAGCCAGATTCAGTGCGATATCGTCCACCAGATTGGCAATGGAGCGCACTCTCGTTCCCGGCTCGGGAAGCAATTCATACCGGGTAATGGTGGGACCGCGGCTTACGTCCACGATCTTCGTCCGTACGTTGAAATACTCCAAAGTCTGCACCAGTTTTGCCGCATTGTCACGAAGCTCCTCCGCCACGTTTTCCATAGACGCGGATTCATCGTGGCTCAGCAAAGTGATGGGCGGGAACTGATATTCACGGGGCTTTTCTTCCTCCGCTTTAACGGCAGGCGCTGACTCCTCTTTGGGAGCAACGGCTTTTTCCGTCAGCTGGCGGCGTTCCACGGACAATTCCAATTCCACGTCCGCATTGCTGCCGTCCTCCTCCGCTGCGGGTGCATCGTAGGTAGCGTGCAGGCGGGCCAGAAGCTCCTCATCCGTGCTTTCGCTGAAGATTTTCGACAGATCCAGCACGTCGTCATTCATACCGCTCAGGGCCTCGTTGTCCATAACGTCGCCGGGCTTTCTTTCTGCGGGAATGACTTCATCCCAAGGCACGTCCTCGTTTTCATCCACAGCGTTTTGCCCGATATTTTCCTGAGAGCGGCGCAGAACCTCGTCAAAGATCTGCTCATCGATTACGTTTTCAGCTGTTTCCCCGGAAGCGACGGGCTCGGCTTCCGGATCGTCCACTGCCACGTCCACGTCGAAATTCTTTTTCTTGCGTTTTCCAAACACCGGCGTTTTTTCCATATCGCCGGTATTATCCGTATAACTCAAGGGCTGCTGCTCACCGGAATACGGCGGCACCTCCGGCTTTTTCCAGGTGTGAGGCACCTCGTCCTCCTCAGCGAAGGATTCCTTCTCAAGCCGTCTGGCCTCTGCACGCTCGCGGGACATTTTGATCTCATACGCGATGGTTACCCACAGAGTGCGGGGAGTAATGCCAAACATCAGAAGCGCAAATACAAACAGGCAGGGGCAAAGGATGACCAGCGACAGAATGCGACCGAAGCCGCGCATCATCAACTCGCCGAGAATACCGCCCACCAGGCCGCCGCCCGTGCAGGCAAGTCCGGCCTTGTAATGATCGGCAGGCACGAAGGTTGCCGCACCGCCGGCAAAAAAGTGAAACAGGATCACCACGATCACGA
>JBGVKV010000003.1:0-38348 GCA_045123975.1 Eubacteriales bacterium
CCCCCCCCCCCCCCCTACAGGCACAAAACTCATTTACTTATTTCACCATACCGTATCCGCCGGCGTATTTGCTGACCTCCGAGGCCACCACGAACACCTTGCCGCCGCAGATCCCCCGGATCTCCCTCAGCACCTTCGCCGTTTCCCGGCGGGGCAGCACGATGAAGATCATATGCATAGCGTCCACGGAGCCGTGCCCTTCGAAAACCGTATATCCCCGCTCGTTCCGGCGCAGATATTCCGTGATCAATGCGGTGCTCTCCGCCCCGGCGATCAATTCCAGGCTGGAGGTGCCCAGAGCGATCTTACCCTCAATGGTGGAGCCGAGGAACAAGCCCGTGGCGTAGCCCACGCAATAGAAGAGAAGAAGAAACAGATTATCTCCCAAAGTACCGATGATGGTGGAGATCACAAGACCCCAGATCGTACACTCCAAAAAACCAAGTCCCGCCGCTTTCAGCCGCTGGCCCTTCACCATCATACAGGTTTTCAGGGACTGGATGGTGATCTCCACAATTTTAGCGGCACACACGATGAAGCACACCAGAACGGGATGCAGAGAGGCAAGAAATTCCGACATAGCGATTCTCCTTCATTTGGATGATGGACTCATTATAGCAGATTGGAAGAAAATGAGCAAGGCGGAAGATGTAAACCTTTTTCGATGTGCGTTGACAACTGGTCCGATTTATTATACAATAGGTACATACATTTTCTACCCATGGAGATATTTATGAAAAAATTTCTTTTGATTGCTGCCCTTTGCCTGACAGCTGCCGTTCTTCTGTGCGGATGCAATACCACCACACCGGGAATCCCGGAAAAAGATCCCGTAGATTTCCAGTACACAACGTACTTTCTGGAGGACGGGGAGTTCGTCACCCTGACGAAATACGTGGGTGAGAAGACCGACGTAGTCGTTCCCGCGGAGCTGGATGGATTGACCGTTACGGAAATCGGCGCCAACTGCTTTGCAGAGAGTGCCGTGGTATCCGTTACCGTTCCCGATTCCGTCATCGTAATCGAGTCCGGTGCTTTTTCCAAGTGCACTGCCCTCACCTCCGTTACCCTGCCCGATAAGATGCTGTACGTGGGTCCCCAGGCCTTTGCGGAATGTTCCTCTCTGAAGGAGATCACCCTGCCCTCCACCGGCATTACGGAGTACAGCGCCAGCCTGTTTTTGGGCTCTGCCGTGGAGAAGGTAATCCTCCCGGAGGGTATGGAAATCATCCCTGCCAGTACATTCTTTGCTTCCAATCTGAAGGAGATCACCCTGCCCTCCACCGTCAAGCGCGTGGATGACAATGCTTTTGCCGGATGCGCCAATCTGGTATCGGTAAAGCTGAACGAGGGTCTGACTTCCATCGGCGACTACGTGTTTATGTCCTGCACCTCTCTTACGGAGATCGTGATCCCCGCATCCGTGGAAACGCTGACGGAGTCTGCGTTCATCCGCTGCAACTCACTGAGCAAGGTGATGTTCGAAGGCAACGCCACCGCCTTTAAGGTGGAGGGTGCCACCTACGCTGAGGAGCCGACGTACACCGTGTACTGTCACGAGGGTGCAGAGGGCTTCGATGCGGACAAATGGGAAGGCTTCACCGTCGAGTTTTGGTAAAAATACATTTTATAAAGAGCTGCCGTGTCCTGCGGCGGCTCTTTTTTGACACATTTTTTACTTTTAACGAAAAAAGTTTGCGGAAATAATTGCATTTTGCACGAAAACTGATATAATTAGTATATGTTCTGGCAATAAGTTAGACAAATTTATATGAGAGGTACGTTCTATGTTCCAAAAGCTCTTCAAACTGAAAGAAAACGGCACCAACGTCCGTACAGAGCTGATCGCCGGTCTGACCACGTTCATGACTATGGCGTACATCATCGCTCTGAACCCCAATCTGCTGACAAACTTTGATACCGGCTCCGCATTGTGGAACGGCGTATTCATGGCAACCTGTATCGCCTCCGCACTGGGTATGTTCTGCATGGCTTTCCTGGCAAACAAGCCCTTTGCTATGGCTCCCGGTATGGGTCTGAACAGCTTCTTTGCTGTGGTTGTAGGCAACATCGTGGCTATGACCGGTATGTCCTATCTGGCTTCCTTCCAGACGGCTTTGATCATCATCCTGATCGAGGGTGTGATTTTCCTGATCCTCTCCATGTTCAACATCCGTGAGAAGATCGTGGACTCCATTCCTCTCGGTGTTCGTATGGGTATCGCTCCCGCCATCGGTCTGATGCTGATGAACATCGGCTTCGGCTCCAACGCAGGTATCTACGCAGAGGGCAACGGCTTTACCACCCCCTTCTTCGTAATGCGTGACTTCTTCGGCGCGCTGACTCCCAGCGTTCTGAAGACCAGCATGGGCGACGCCGGTTACACCCAGATGATTCTGACCGTTGTTACTATGTTCGTTGGTCTGTTCGCTATCGTTGTTATGGCGAAGAAAAAGGTTAAGGGCGCCGTTCTCTTCGGTATGCTGATCGCATCCGTTGTGAACTGGGGCGGTACCTTCCTCGTTCTGAAGCAGAATCCCTTCGCTTCCCTGAAGGACGCTTCCTTCGTTCCTCCCTTCGCTGATATGATGGAGACCACCTTCTTCAAGTTCAACTTCCAGGGCTTTGTAGAAATCGGCTGGTTCACCGTAATCACCCTGATCATCACCTTCTGCATCATCGATATGTTCGACACCATCGGTACCCTGGTAGGCACCGCATCCCGTGCCGGCATGGTAGACGAGAAGGGCAATATGCCTAAGATGAAAGAGGCTCTCCTCTCCGACGCAATCGGTACGGTTGCCGGCGCTTGCACCGGTACCTCCACCGTTACCACCTTCGTTGAATCCGCATCCGGCGTTGAGGCAGGCGGCCGCACCGGTCTGACCGCTCTCGTTACCGGCTTCATATTCCTGGCTTGCATGTTCATCGCTCCTATCGCCGCGATCATTCCTCCCGCAGCAACCTCCGCTGCGCTGATCTACGTCGGCGTGCTCATGCTGCAGGGTCTGAAGAACGTGGACTTCGACGATCTGGACCAGGCACTCCCCGTAACCCTGATGCTGATCGGTATGCCCATCTCCTCCTCCATCGGTCACGCAATTGGTCTGGGTCTGATCTCCTACACCGTTATCAAGGTTCTGACCGGCAAGTTCAAGGAAGTATCCATCGTTACTTATCTGATCTCCGCCCTCTTCCTTGTGAAGTTCTTCCTGGCAATCTAATCCGTACATAACAAGGCGGCAGAGAGTTTTCTCTCTGCCGCTTTTATTTCCGTGAACGCAGCAAAAAGACCGCCCGAAGGGCGGTCTTTCGTTGTTTTTATTCTGTGGGAATCTTGTAGACCACGTCCGCCAGGTAGGCGATGATCACCTGGGCGTCGGCGATATTCACCACGCCGTCGCTGTTCACGTCCATGTAGGGAAGCTCTGCTTCGTCGATGTGGTAGTATCCGGCCGCATACAGGCGGATGGCCAGTGCGTCGGCGATGGTCAGCTTCTCATCCCCCGTGGCGTCGGCATACATATGCCACTGAGCGGCGAAGGTGACGGTATCTCCGGAAACGTCGGTCAGATCCGTTGCCACCTCATCCATTCCGTACATATAGGGGATATACGTATCGCCCATCTCTGCCTCGGTGAGCCACTTTCTGTCGGCGGTGTCCGTCTTGTTCACGCAGAACACGGTGCTGTCCGATGCGCGCTCGGCCGTCCATCCCACAAAGGCATATCCCTTACGGTTGATGTTGGTGCTTTCGTTGGATACGGGATCGCCCAGAAGGACCGTTCTCTGCAGCAGAGAACCGATACCGCGATTGGCTTTGTACTTCACAGTGAACGTGGGGATCGCATCCCGACTGGCACTGAAGGTGTAATCCTTCAGTCTCCATACGGCGTCGTGATCCGTGTCGTAAGCGGAACGGCGGGCATTGCCGTTGAAGTACAGCTTGCCGTCCACGCCGATGGCACAGTCCTCCGCTTCCAGAAGACCGCGGTAATTCTTGTCGCTCTGGAGGAAGAAGACCATATCCGCACGGGGCTTGATGGTACCCTTGGCACCCTTCAGATCGTAGCCGAGGATGATGCTCTGGTGCATGGTCTCCTCTTTTTCACATCCGGCCTTGACCACGAAGAGGAAATCGTCCTTGACAAACATCGCCTGATTCAAAAAGCTGGAATAATCGCAGGACTTACCGTCCAATTCAAATCCGGTATAATCCAGTGTGCAGATGGCTGTCGCATTCAGATTGCCCGACTTGGCTCCGGTCTGGATGCTTGCCTCGGAAATATAGATGCCGCTTTTGAAGAGAAACGTAATCTTTTCCTCGGTGATGGAACGGATACCGAAGGAACCGGGAATAAAGGCGGCGCCGTTGGAGCGAATCTTGTACTCGCTGCTCAAAGCCAGCACGTTATCCCGGATCTCATAGACCAGCATAGTGCTTTCCGAGATCACAAACAGGTATTCCACCCCGTCGATCCGTGCCCAGTCCATATCGTTGGCGTGGGCCATATTGCGGAAGTACGCGCGGCCTTTATCGCTGCCATCCTTCATGATGGTGGTTTTGCCGGTCTCCAGACTCACCCGCATGATGGTACAGGTGGTATTGTTGCCGTTTACCTGGGCGGAGTAGGCATATTGGTCACTGACAGCCATGCCCTGGGTACTGCCGCAGCTGTTGTAGGCGGGGGTTTTACCCACGATCTCCCAATCGTCATCCCGCAAGGTAACGGCGGCATCCACCGCCGTGGGGATCATAAAGGCGCCGCACAGGGTTGCCGCGCACAGAAGAGAGGCGGCTGCCCGTCTGCATAGATTCTTCATAGTCGTCTCCTTGTATGTAACTGCATTGTTATGCCATTGTATCATATTCCCCGAGAAATTGCAAGTTTGTCCGTGTAAAAAAGACCGCCCAACGGGCGGTCTTTTCAGATTATTCACAAACGGGCATATCCACTGCGCCGCAGAGGATAGCGAAGAGGATGTGGGCATCGGCGGTATTCACCACGCCGTCCGCATTCATATCCATAAGGGGGAGGCGTTCCATAGGAATCCGATAATAGCCCCAGCCGTACAGGCGGATGGCCAATGCATCGGCGATGCTTACCTTGCCGTCGCCGTTTACGTCGCCGCACATGCCCCACTGGGCGGTGAGGGTGATCGTATCGCCTGCGGCGATGGTATCACCGGGGTTTACTTCCTCACCGGTGAGAGTGCTGGTAACAACCCAGCCCAGGAATGCATAGCCCTCACGGGTAAACGTATTCTCTGTGAGAACAAAGACGGTGGCAGTAGGTACGGTGACGGACTCCATCTCACCGTCGGCGCCGTTTCCGTCAAAGACTACGGTGTAGGTATCCTGACTCCACTGGGCGGTGAGGGTGATAACATCCCCGCCGGTGACGGTGTCACCGATCTTCACCTCGGTGCCGCTCAAAGCGCTGGTGGCAACCCATCCGGTAAAGGTGTAGCCTTCCTTCACGAAGGTATTCTCGGCAGCAGTAAGGGGAGTCTCCACACCTGCGGTGACGGACTCCATCGTGCCCTCGGCACCGTTTCCGTCATAGATCACGGTGTACGCGGTGGGAACAGCCTTCTCCCACTGGGCGGTGAAGGTGATGACATCGCCGCCGGTGATCTTGTCGCCGATCTTCACCTCGGCGCCGCTCTGCGCACTGGTGATCACCCAGCCGCTGAAGGTATAGCCCTCACGGGTGAAGGCGTTATCGGCGGCCTTGAGGGCATCCTGTACGGATACGGATACGGCAGGCATATTGCCCGTACCGCCGCCGGCGTTATACTTCACCGTATAGGTAGTGGGTGCGTTTTTCGCCCACTGGGCGTACATGATCACGGTATCGCCGCCCGCGGGGATATCGCCGATTTTCATATTCTTCTTATGGGTATCGTTATAGGGTGCCCAGCCGGTGAAGGTGTAGCCCTCGCGGGTGAAGGTATTCTTCGCATCGGCCAGGGGGGTTCCGACGGCCACGGTAACGGATGCCATCGTTCCCTTACCGCCGTTTGCATTGTACTGCACGGTGTAGGTGGTGGGAGCCTTCTTCTCCCACTGGGCAGTGAAGGTGATGGTATCGCCCTCGGCGGCGGTGTCGCCGATCTTCACGTTCTGCTTTTTCAGTGCGCTGTAGGCAACCCATCCCGTAAAGGTGTAGCCGTCCCGCTTGAAGGCGTTGGCCGCGGGGGTAATGGGCGTGCTCGTCTCCACGGTGGCAGACTGCATGGATCCCGTACCGCCGCCGGCGTTATACTTCACCGTATAGGTGGGCTGGGCCGCCTCTTTTTTCAAAACGAAGTTATTGATCACGAAAGTGGCATCGTGCTTGGTATCGTTCTCGGCACGGCGGCCGTTGGTATTGAAATACAGCTTGCCGTCGGCGCCGATGCCGCAGTCCTCCAGCTCAAAGAGGGCCGGGTATTCATTGCTGATCACGTAGAAGGACTTGCTCTCGTCTGCCTGAACCGTGACGCTGCCCTTGGCTTCGCTGATATCGTAGGCAATGATCACGTTCTCGCTGAGAGTTTCCGTCGCTTCATTTCCGAACAGGGGAAGGAACAGGTATCCGTCCTTATATCCCATACCCTGGGTAACGAAGTTGGAGAAATCCTGCACCTTTCCGTTGACCGGCACGTTCGCCACGTCCAGCGTACACTTGGGCATGATAGTTACGTTACCCTTGGTAGAGGTAATCGGAATCTTTGCATAGGAAATAGTGGAGCCGTTCTTGAACAGATAGGTAACACGGTTTCCGGAAACGCTCTCTACCGCGATGGCGGCCGAGCTGTACGAACCGCTGCCGTACAGCAGGCTGTAGCGGGCGTAGGGATACAGATCCGTACCGTCGATTTCGAACAGGAGCAAAGAGGAGGAGGCAATTACGCACAGATACTCCTTATCGCCCACGCGCATCCAATCCATGCCGTTGGCGTGGAGAAGATTGGTGAAATAGCCTTCGCCCGTCTTTCCGTTATACATCAGCTCTTTTTCACCGGTCTCGATGTCGATACGGTTGATAATGGCCAGGGTGTCCTTGCCATCCGTCTGTGCGCAGTACAGATATTCCTCACCCACGGCCATGCCCTGGGAAACACCGCATCCGCTGGTTTCACCCAGCTTGCCGATCAGATCAAAATCGTCGTCATAGAGTATTTCCGTCGCATCGGCGGCGGTGGGAAAAAAGAATGCGCCGCAAAGCACACATGCACACGTCAGCACAAGGGCTGCACGTTTCATAAAATTACCCATGGGAATCTCCTTACGGTTTTACAATGTACGGGCTATTGTATCACATTTCCCCCCGGATTTCAAGTTCCTCCAAGCAAAAAGCCGCCCTTTGGGCGGCATTTTTACAAATTATTTATAAATTGGCATTTCGAATGCACCTGCCAGGTGTGCGAAGAGGATGTGGGCATCGGAGGCATTCACCACGCCGTCCTCATTCATATCCAAGAGGGCAAGCTTCTCCTCGGCGATGGAATAGTAGCCCCAGCCGTACAGACGGATGACAAAGGCATCGGCAATATTTACCTTGCCGTCGCCGTTTGCGTCGCCGTACATACCCCACTGCGCGGTCACAGTGATCGTATCGCCGGCGGCCACGGTATCACCCTCGGCGATCGCACCGCCGTCCAGGGCGCTGACAGCGCTCCACCCCAGGAATACGTATCCCTCGCGCTCAAATTTGTTTCTTGCGGGAGCAAAGGCAGTGGTGGCGGGCACGCTCTGCTCTTTCATGGATCCCGTACCGCCGTTTCCGTTATAGACTACGGTGTAGGTATCCTGGCTCCACTGGGCGGTCAGGGTGATGGTATCCCCTGCGGTGACGGTGTCACCGATCTGTACTTCCTCGCCGTTCAGAACGCTGGTGGCAACCCAACCGGTGAAGGTGTAGCCTTCACGAGTGAAGGCATTCTCGGCGGGGGTAAGGGGAGCATCCGCACCCACGGTGGCGGAATCCATCGTGCCCTCTGCACCGTTTCCGTCATAGATCACGGTGTAGGTGGTGGGAATCACCTTCTCCCACTGGGCGGTGAAGGTAATAACGTCGCCGCCGCTGACGGTGGCACCGATCTTCACCTCGGCGCCGCTCAGCGCGCTGGTGACAACCCATCCGGTGAAGGTGTATCCCTCACGGGTAAAGGCACACTCGGCGGGCTTGAGGGCTTCCTTTACGGATACGGATACGGCAGGCATACTGCCCGTACCGCCGCCGGCATTGTACTTCACGGTATAGTTGGTGGGAGAATTCTTCACCCACTGGGCGTACATAATTACGGTATCGCCGTTCACGGGAATATCCCCGATTTTCAGATTCTTCTTCTGGGTATTGCTGTAGGGCGCCCATCCGGTGAAGGTGTAGCCCTCACGGGTGAAGGCGCTCTCCGCGTCGGCCAGGGGAGTGCCGCCGGCCACGGTGACGGACTGCATAGATCCCGTGCCGCCGTTTCCGTTATACTGTACGGTGTAGGGATTGGCCGTCCACTGGGCGGTGAGGGTGATGGTATCGCCCTCGGCTGCGGTATCGCCGATCTTCACGTTCTGCTTTTTCAGCTCGCTGTATGCCTGCCAGCCGGAGAAAGTGTAGCCGTCCCGCTTGAAGGTATTCTGAGCGGGGGTGATGGGCGTGCTCGTTTCCACGGTAACGGATTTCATGGATCCCGTACCGCCGCCGGCGTTGTACTGCACCGTATAGGTGGGCTTGGCCTTATGTACGAAATTGTTCAGCACAAAAGCGCCGTCGTGCTTGGTATCCCGGTTGGTACGGCGGCTGTTGGTGTTGAAATACAGCTTGCCGTCGTCGGACACGCCGCAATCCTCGATCTCAAAGAGGGCCGAATACTCCTCGCTGATCACGTAGAAGGACTTGCTTTCGTCGGGCTGAACTTTTGCATTCGTTTTCACGTTGCTGATATCGTAGGCCAGAATCAGGCTGTGGTTGATGGTCGCATCGTCATCGTTTCCCGTAATGGGCATAAAGACGTATCCGTTTGAGTAGCCCATACCCTGATTGACAAAGTGGCTGAAATTCTGCACCTTTCCGTCTACCGTCACCTTCGACACGTCGAGAGAACACTTGATAGCCACGTTGAGGCTGCCCTCTGTCTTCGTTATGGGCATTTTCGCGTGGGAAATGGTCTTGTCCCACTTAAACAGATAGGAAACGCGGTTACCGGAAACACTCTCTACGGCCATACCGCCGGGGCCGAAGCTGTTTCCGTTGTATTTCAGATCGTACTCCGCATAGGGGATCAGATCCGTATCGTCAATCCGGAAAAGAAGAAGCTTGGGGGAGGCCAGAACGCACAGGTACTCCACGCCGTCCACCACCATCCAATCCAGATCGTTGGCGTGGCTGAAGTTGGTGAAATAATCCAGGCCGGTTTCGCTGTGACACATCAGATCCCGATCACCCGACTCGATCTCGATACGGTGAACGATAGCGCGGGCATCGTTGTCGCCGATCTGCACGAAATACAGATACTCGTCACCCACGGCCATACCCTGGGCAGAATAGCAGCTGTTGGCCTCGCCCACCTTGCAGACGGTATCAAAATCATCGTCGTACAAGGTATCGGCGGCCTTTGCCGGAGCAGGCACCAAAAACGCCCCGCATACGGTCACAGCCGCAAGGGCAAACGTACTCAGTTTCTTCAGTATGTGATTCATCAGAAAACTCCTTACAATATTTATGCAATACCAGAATATTATATAATGGAAACGAAGACTTTGCAATAGACAAACTGTAAACAAAAGAAGGCTGTGCGCTCCGGCGCACAGCCTTCCTTGAAATCCCCGCGAAAATGATGGTTACAGATAGCCCCGGATGTCCGTGGCCAGCTTTTCCTCCAGATGGATCAGGCGTTTGGTGATATCCTTGGTGCGCTCCTCCGCCGCTTCGTACTCGTTCAGATAGCGGTTCAGGGATTTTACGCCCATGTTGCACCCATCCGTCATCAGATCGGCAATGGTGTTGTCGGACATATCCATGCCCAACTTCACGTTGGTCTTCATCCAGGACATGCCCTTGGCGATGGGATTGGGGTTCTTGCCCTCGTCGTGGTAGCGGTCCAGCTGCTCCCGGATCTCGTTTTCCAAAACCTCGTGCTCCCTCTTGCATTCGCTCAGGTAGTTTTTGAGTCCTTCTCCTTTGGTGTATTTCAGCACGTCGTCGATGGAGGCAACGCCCATCTTTACGCCGGCGTCGCATTCTCTCAGCAGTTTTATGGTATCCGGTTCAATCATAGTTGGTATCCTTTCCAAAATGAATTTGCGGTGTTAGGATACCCGGGCAGGGGGATTTTTATGCCGGGGGATAGAAACGTTTCTTTCGTTCGGTTATCAGAAGTACTTAAAGCACCGGAGCCAAGGAGATTGGGGTGCCAGGGGAAAGAAACTTCAGGCGTTCCGAGTTCGTTTTACGAACTCGAATGGTTCTTTCCCCTGCTCTGAGCACGGGCCTAAAAACTACTACTTTCCTTATACCAATAATAAAAAAATGTTTATTTATGTGGGCGGCTCTGCCGCCAGATGACGGGACGCCGTCTTTGTCTACCACACTCCACCCTCGTGGGTTAGCTTACGTTTTCGGTTAAGAAATGCCGATGAGAAAGCGGCACTGCCGCCGGGACGCCGCATCCATCCAACGTCACCCTCGTGGGTTGGGGTACGATTTCGCTGAACGAACGCCGATGAGAGTGCGGCTCTGCCGCTCCCTGCAAGTTTCACTATATTCCAAAGAAAAAGACCCCCGATTGGAGGTCTTTTCTTTGGAGCAGATGACGGGAATCGAACCCGCGTATTCAGCTTGGGAAGCTGATGTTCTGCCATTGAACTACATCTGCCTGCATCCGCGGTACTATTATAGCACCGCGGAGAAATTTTGTCAATGCGAAGCCGTCGACACAGTCCGCCTCAGCGGTCGGACAGCGGACGGTATTCTCTGTCCTCTTTCACGTTGATGTAAGCGGGTCGGATGATCTTGCCCGAGTTCTGGATCTCCTCGATCCGGTGGGCGCTCCATCCCGCAATACGGGACATAGCGAAGATGGGCGTGTACAATTCGCCCGGCAGATCCAGCATACGGTAGATCAGTCCGGAGTAAAAATCCACGTTGGGGCTGACGCCCTTGTAGATCTTCCGCTTTTCGGCGATCAGATCCGGTGCCGTTTCCGCCACGTATTGATACAATTCGTACTCCTCCTGCAAGCCCTTTTCCTCGGAGAGATCCCGGGCGTACTGTCCCAGAATATCCGCACGGGGGTCGGACAGCGAATAGATGGCGTGGCCCACACCGTAGATCAATCCGGCGCCGTCGAAGGCATCCCGATTCAGAAGACGCACCAGATAATCCTTCACGGCTCCCCGATCCTTGGTATTCACGCAGTTCTTCATATCCTCAAACATCAGCACCACCTTGATGTTGGCACCGCCGTGACGGGGTCCCTTCAGGGATCCCAGCGCCGCCGCCACGGAGGAATAGGTATCCGTACCGGAAGAGGTGACCACGTGGGTGGTGAAGGTGGAGTTGTTACCGCCGCCGTGCTCGGCATGGAGCACCATGGTCAGATCCAGGATCTGCGCTTCCAGAGGAGAGAACGCGCTGTCCTCACGGAGCAAATGGAGGATATTCTCCGCTGTGGAGTATTCCGGCTTGGGCAGATGGATATACAGACTCTTGTTCTGATGATAATGCTGGAAGGACTGATAGCCGTACACCGCCAGAAGGGGGAACATGGCGATCAGCTGCAAGCTCTGCCGCAGCACGTTGGGGATGGAAATATCGTCCGGATTGTCGTCGTAGGCGTACAGCGCCAGAACGCTGCGGGAGATCATATTCATCAGATCCTTGCCCGGCGCTTTCAAAATCATATCCCGCACGAAGGAGGAGGGCAGAGAGCGGTACTCAGCAAGCTCCGCGGTGAATTTCGTCAGCTGCTCCTTATCCGGCAATTCAGAGAACAGAAGAAGATACACCGTTTCCTCAAATCCGAAACGGCCGTCGCCCCGGAATCCTTTGACCAGATCCCGCACGTTGTAGCCCCGGTAGCAAAGCTCGCCGTGGCAGGGGATCTCGTTTCCGTTTTCGTCGGTGGTACGGGAATTGACTTTGGAAATCTCCGTCAGGCCGGTGACGACACCGTGACCGCTCATATCGCGGAGTCCGCGGAACACGTGGTGCTCGTTGTACATCTCGGGGGAGATGCGATTGCCCTCGCAGGATTTCTTCGCCAGCTCTTCTATGTACGGAGTGATTTCGGAATAGTTCTTCATGGGCATCTCTCTTTCTGAATGGGGGTGGATAAAAATACGAATAATAGAATTATTATACCATGTGTAAAATAAAAAATCAACTCCTAATTTATTACGCAGGAATATAAAAAATGCGGCTTGTCGCCGCATTTTTTTGTATTCACGCGATTTGCACCGCCACGTACAGGGACAGGCGGGGATTTTCCCGGGCGCTGTCCGCCAGCACGTCCAAAAACGGGCGGGCCTGTGGATTCTCCTCATCCATATCCGTCATGACGATGGCGGTTTCCTCCCCGATCTCACAAAGGCAATCGTGGAGGGCGTCCAGATTGTGTCCGTAATATTCCGGGAAGCCGAAGGCCTCGGCCAGGGCGTCGTGGGTGAGATTGTCCCCTCTCAAAAATACCGTTTTCATTTTTCCCCTCCGTACAGAAGTGTAAAGCTTTCATAATGATCGTCCGTATAATAGATGGCGGAGAAATCCGTGGCATAGACGATGCGGCAGGCTCCGCGGGAGGATTTCCCCACGGTGCCTATATCGCACTCGATATAGGATTTTCCCTTGGGCAAGCGCCCCTCATAGTTACCGAATCGGTCGCCGCCGATGGCACAGCCGGGAGCGTATTTCTCCAAAGATCCGCTCTCCCAGCCCAGATTCTTCGCCTCGGATTTCGTCATGAAATTATCGGGCAGGCGGTGGTACGTCCATAGATACAGCGCCACGTCTTCCTTTTCCGAATACCACCCGTCCTCATCGATGGGGGCGTCGGCTGTGGGATACTGCCCTTCCTCCTCCATAAGGCCGGCGGCTATATCCAGGGCATCGGCCAGGGTGTCCGCGCAAGAGACCAGAGACAGCCCGCCGAGGATCAAAAGAAGCGAGAGCAGCAGCGCACTCAGGCGGGTAAGGGTCTTGTTTTTTATAAATTTCATAGGCAACTCTCCTATCCGGGACGTTTTCTTTATGGTATCATATTTTCCTTTCCTTGAAAAGGGGGACACGCCACATTTCCCTTGACTTTTTCCGCAAAAATAGTATCATATATATAGTATAATTGCGTGTAGTATGCAAAGCGGAAAAAGGAGTGCCGCCCATGGAAAAAGACGTGGAATATATGGCCCGTGCGCTGGAATTGGCAAAACAAGCGGCCGCGGAGGGAGAGGTCCCCGTGGGATGCGTGATCGTACGGGACGGACGGATCGTCGGCGAGGGCCGCAACCGCCGGGAGGGGATAAAAAACGCCCTGGCCCACGCGGAGATCGAGGCCATCGATCAGGCATGCCGCACCCTGGGCGGCTGGCGGCTCATCGGATGCACCTTGTACGTGACGCTGGAGCCCTGCCCCATGTGTGCCGGCGCCATCGTGAACGCACGGATCCCCCGGGTGGTGTACGGCGGAAAGGATATCCGCTTCGGTGCCATGGGCAGTCTGTTTGATTTGAATGCCCTGCCGCTGAATCACCACGCAGAGGTGGAATCCGGCGTACTGGCGGAGGAATGTATTGCCGCCCTCAAGGAATTTTTTGCAAAAAAACGAGGAAAATAATAACATCCCCCCACTAATGATCGCGAGAGCCAAGGAGATCGAAAAACAACCCACAGAAAGGAGGCACGCCCATGCGCGACAAGGACACGCTGGCCGAGATCACGGCAGAAGATTCGAGAGAACACCGGGGCGGCCGTCTGATCGCGGACACCGCATCAGCCGCAAAATCCCCGCCGGTGATTCCCAATCTGCCCGTGGGCGCCAAGCTGGTGCCGGCCTCCTCCCTGAAAAATACCTCCCGGGATTATTCCCACTCCCCCCTGCTGTATCGGGTGTGTGTCCATCCCTGGCCCCAGAAGTACAACTTTTACCAGAGATTCTGCTACGATGCGGAGCGGTTCTTCGCCGTGCGGGGACAGGAGTGCCCCCGGGCGGACTACTTCTCCTACATTCCCCAATACGCCCAGCTGAATACCGATCAGATGCGGTGGTATCTGTGGTTCCGGGAAAGAGTGCGCCGCGGGGAATACCCGGACGACGTGGATTTTCCCTACATTCTGCTTCTGATTTACGAGATCATCAATCTCCCCCATAAACTGCCCCCCGAGAAGGGTGCAAAACAGCTGGCGGGAATCTGGCTGGCCTATCGGATACGCCATCCGGAGTTGGATAAGTACCTGTCGGAGTGGATGTGCGACTACTGTCTGGTGCACGAAATCCCCCTGCCGGAATCTCTCACGGAGATTCTGCCCGCCATCATCCGCCGGGCATCCTTTAAGGAATTTTACATCGCATCCCTGCCCTCCCAGGGAGAGGAGATCGCCCTCTCCCCAAAATCCCTGCTGGCAGCGGCCAGCGATTACAGCTATTCCTCCAGCCGCTATTACGGGGACAACAAGGAGGCCTTCGACGATTTCATTCCCAAGGCCGTGGCCTATGCCGCAAATGCCGCCGGCATATCCCCCACCCCTGCCTCCATGCGGCAGGCCAAGACGGAACGGGATGCCTTCTGCGGCTCTCTCTGCGCACAGACCGTGAAGCGGCGCATCGTGGTGGAGTATTACTCCTTTGCCCGCTCCTACGAGATGCGCTCCCACATCACCGCCGCCGTAAAGACGGCGGAGAATCTCTTAAGACGCTCCCTGAAGATCAAATCCCGTCTGGCTGTGGCCAATGCCGACACGGAGATCGTTAGGCGGGTACAGGCGTATGCCGCATCGGCCCTTACGCTGGAGCGGACGCCCAAGAAGATCGCCGAGGACACAAGCTACGAGAGATACTACGACGCCCCCACCACGGGCATCGATTTTGATTTGTCCCACAAAATTGAGGAAGAATCCTGGGAGAACACCGCCCGGCTGACGGAGGAGATGGAGGAGATCACCCCCTCGATCGAGGAAGTTGTTGTTCCCGCCCCCGCCGAGGAAGTGTCGGCGGGAGATATCACCCCCGCTATGCGGGATCTGCTCGCCGCCCTTTTGGAGGGAGAATCCTTCACCGCATGGTGCCGCCGGCAGACCGCGCGGCAGGATCCCCAAAGCCTGGCGGACGCACTGAACGAGATGGCCGCCGATCGGATCGGGGATATTATCCTTGAGTCCGACGGGAACGATTGGATATTGATTGAAGATTACAGAGAGGATATTGCATCGTGGATAACAACGCCTCCAAATTGAATACACAAAAAGTACCGCGCCGCATTCTGGGCGCGCTTCTGGCCGGCATTTCCGCCGGCGTGGTACCCCGTGCCGGGGCACCCTATATTGCCATCGGCCGTGTGGACGAGATCCGTGCTTTGACGGACGATCTCTCCCGGGTGGCCGAGGGGCAGTCCTCCATGCGTCTGCTGATCGGCCGCTACGGCAGCGGAAAGAGCTTTCTTTTGCAATTGCTTCGCTCCCGGGCTATGGAATTGGGCTTTGTGACGGCGGACGCCGATCTTTCGCCCGAGCGGAAGCTGTCCGGCGAGGGCGGCATCGCCACGTATCGGGAATTGTCCCGCAATCTGGCCGTAAAGGCATCCCCCGACGGGGGTGCATGGAGCGGGATTCTCTCCCGTTTTATGCAGTCGGTGACGGCGGAAATCCCGAATGATTTGAATGAGGAAGAATACCGCGCCGACGCTCTTTCCCGGGTGAAGAAGATCCTCGCCCCCTTGGGGGATGAGGTGGGCGGATACAACTACATCACCGTATTGAGCCGCTACGCGGAGGCCTATCTGGCCGATGACACGGAGCACATGGCCGCGTGCCTGCGGTGGCTGCGGGGTGAGTACCGCACCAAGACCGACGCCCGTGCCGCCATCGGCATACGTACCTTGTCCATCATTGACGATGCCACCTGGTATGCCCACATCCGTCTGCTCTCCCGTTTTGTGCGCCTGATCGGCTATCAGGGACTGCTGGTGCTGATCGACGAATGCGTGAATCTGTACAAGATTCCCAACCGCATCAGCCGGGAATCCAATTATGAGAAGATTCTGTCCATGTACAACGACACTTTGCAGGGTGTGGCCGGTGGGCTGATGATCGTTCTGGGCGGCACGCCCCGATTCCTTGAAGATACACGGCGGGGCCTGTTCAGCTACGAGGCACTCCGCTCCCGTTTGTCCGACGGACGGTTCGTGATGGATTCCGGCGTGCCTCTGAAGAATATGATGTCGCCGGTGATCCGACTCAGACGGTTGTCGGATAACGAACTTTTGGCACTGACGCTCCGTTTGCGGGCGCTGCACGCACAGTATTACGGCACCGAGGAAGCCGTCAGTGACGAGATGGCGGCCGCCTTCCTGAAAGAGGAACTCTCCCGGGCAGGGGCGGAGGAGATGATCACGCCCCGAGAGATCATCCGTGATTTTGTGACGCTTCTGGATCTTCTCTACCAGAATCCGGGGGCCACGTTTACCGATATGATGAACCAGGCGGGCGCCGCCCCGGTGAATCCCGATCCCGATGGGGAGAATGCGGTGATTGGGGAGGAATCCCCGGCAGAGATTACTCCACCGGTGCGGGTGGAATTGTCCGATATTGAGTTGTGATGTTGTATATGGAGGGGAAAGAACCATGCGAGTTCGTTTCACGAACTCGGAACGCCAGAAGTTTCTTTCCCCTCCACGAGTTCGCGCGAGTTCGTAAAACGAACTCGGAAACTCGCTCTCCCCTATCTCCTTGGCTTCCGCCTGGGAGTATGTATATATGGTTTTTATAAAGTTTTTGCGGAGCTTTTTTCAAAAAGCGACCGTTTCCCATCACACACGAAAGGAGTCCCGTTATGTCCGACACCGTATTTGATGCGTATGCCCCGTTTATAAGAGAATTTATCTACTCCCGCGGGTGGCAGAAGCTCCACGAGGTGCAGATCACCGCCGCACGGGTGATCTTCGACACGGATCACAATCTCCTGATCCCCTCCTCCACGGCGTCCGGCAAGACGGAGGCGGCTTTCTTTCCCATACTCTCCCAGATCTACGAGGAGGACACCCCCGGCATCGCCGTGCTCTATATTGCTCCCCTGAAAAGCCTGATCAACGATCAGTTCGGACGCATCACGGAGCTGTGCGAGGAGGCGGACATTCCCGTATTCCACTGGCACGGGGATGTGGCGCGCTCCCACAAGGAGAAGATGCTGCGGGATCCCCGCGGGGTTTTGCAGATTACCCCCGAATCTCTGGAGAGCATGCTGATGCGGCGGGGCAGCGACGTGATCCGCCTCTTCGGCAATCTGAAATACATCATCATCGACGAGATCCACACCCTGACGGGCACGGATCGGGGCAACCAGATTTTGTGCCAGATCGCGCGGATCGCCCGCCTCATCGGCTATCAGCCCCGGCGCATCGGTCTGTCCGCCACCATCGGCGACACGGATGCGGCTGCCGCCTGGCTGGGTGCCGGCTCGGGACGGTCCACCTACGTACCGGAATTGCCAAGGGAAAAGCTTCGCTGGCGGCTGGGAATTGAGCATTTCTACATCGAATCCCCCGCCCACGACGACTCCGATCCCATTCACACGGGACCGTCCGTTTTGTACGATCTGAATTATGGAAATATTAAAAAAGAAATAGAGAAAAACTCCCCGGCTCTGCCCGCGGGCGGTGCCTCGGCCATTCCGCCCGACGTGGCAGAGGGCAAAGAGGAAAAGGAATTCGATCCGACCGCCGATCCGGGATACGATTATATTTACGACGCCACCAAGGGCCGCAAATCCCTGGTGTTCTCCAACTCCCGCGAGGAGACGGAGTACGTGACCGCCACCCTGCGGCAGATCGCCGAACGACGGGGTGAGCGGGACGTGTTCCTCATCCACCACGGCAATCTGTCCGCCGCCATCCGGGAGGAGGCGGAGGCCAAGATGAAGGACGAGGAGATCCAGGCCGTGACCTGCGCCACGGTGACCATGGAACTGGGCATCGACATCGGCAAACTGGAGCGGGTGGTCCAATTGGGCTCGCCCAACACCGTATCCTCCTTCTTACAAAGGCTGGGACGGAGCGGCCGTCGGGAAAATCCCCCGGAGATGGTGATGGTGTTCCGGGAAGAGGAGCCGCTGCCAAACGCGCCCCTGCCCCATCTGATCCCCTGGGAACTGCTCAAGGCCATTGCCGTCATACAGCTGTATATAGAAGATCGGTTCATTGAACCGCCGATCTTGCGAAAGTGTCCCTTCAGTCTGCTCTTCCAGCAGACCATCTCCATTCTGGCATCGTCGGGGTCCCTGACACCGATGGCGCTGGGTGAGCGGGTATTGTCCCTGCCGCCCTTTTCCCACATTACGAAGGATCAGTATCGGCTGCTGCTCAAATCCATGATCGACCAGGAATTCCTCGAGATGACGGAAGAAAAGGAACTGATCGTAGGTCTCCGAGGGGAAAAGCTGACCGCCAGCTTCAAGTTCTTCGCCGTATTCAAGGACACGGAGGACTTTACCGTCCGCTCAGGCTCCGATGAGATCGGCACCATCACCTCCGCACCCCCGGTGGGGGATCGGTTCGCCTTAGCGGGCCGTGTGTGGGAGGTGGAGGAGTTGGATATCCCCCATCGGCTGATCTACGTCCATCCCGTCAAGGGAAAGATGGAGATCGAGTGGCCCGGCGATTACGGCGAGGTCCACACACGGATTCTGGAAAGAATGTACCGCGTGCTCGCCGAGGACACGGAATACGCCTATCTGAAGCCGGATGCTCTCGAAAGACTGAAACTGGCCCGTGCCGTGGCACGGAACACGGGTATGCTTGAAAATACCCTGGTCCATCTGGGCGGGTACACCTGGGCCATGTTCCCCTGGCTGGGAACCAGATCCTTCCGCACCCTGCGCCGCTATCTGGGCCAGTTTGCCGATCGGTACAAGATTTCGAAAATCGAATTTGAGGGATGCTATTATCTGATGTTCCGTATGGAGCGGGGAGACGGAATCTCTCTGCTCTCGGATATGGGACGACGCATCCGGGAGGAGGGCATCTCCCTCGATCATCTCATCGGGCTGAACGAGTGCCCCGTTTACGAAAAATACGACGGATTCATTCCGTCGGAATTATTACGCATCGCGTTCCGCGAGGATAAATTGCGGGCGGACGAAATCCTCACACGCAGTGAAACGTGGTAAAACCAAAGGAGGCAATTTGATATGAGAATACTGATGGCCACCATGAGTTTCGATATCGGCGGCGCCGAGACACACATTCTGGAGTTGTGTCGGGAATTATGCCGCCTGGGTCACGAGGTGACGGTGGTATCCAAGGGCGGCGTGTTTGTGGACTCGCTGACGAAAAGCGGCATCCGCCACGTAACGGCGCCGCTGCACAAAAAGGATCCCTTGTCCCTGATGCGCGCCCGGCGGATCATCGAGGGCGTTATCCGTGAGGAAAAGCCCCGTGTGATCCATTCCCACGCGCGGATCGCCAGCATGATCACACACTCTCTGGCGAAGAAGTACGATATTCCCTTCGTGACCACCTTCCATTACACCTTCGATCCCGTATGGTATCTGAAGATGCTGACCCGCACCGGCGAGAGAATGCTGGCGGTGTCGGACGATTTGAAAAAATACCTGATCGACGTGTACGGACGGGATGCGGACAAGATCGGCGTCACCGTCAACGGCATCGATATCGATCAGTTTGACGGCACGGTTTCGGATAATCCCCTGCCCGCGATGGGCGAGGGGGACAGGATCGTCTGCGTCACCCGTATGGATGGGCCCGTGGCCCATCACGCCTTCCGTCTGACGGAGGCCATGCCGAAGATTGTGGAAAAGCACCCGAATGCCCGACTGATCCTCGTCGGCGGCGGCGACGTGCTGGAGGATCTCAAGACATTGGCGGAAAAGACCGACGCACAGCTGGGCGGCGGGCACATCTTTGTCTTGGGCCCCCGATCGGATATTGCGAAAATTCTGCCCCGGGCCGACGTGTTCGTGGGCGTATCCCGTGCGGCTATGGAGGCCATGGCCTGCCGCAAGCCCGTGGTACTGACGGGTGCCCAGGGACATTTGGGCGTATACACCCCGGAATTGGAGGAGGAAGCCATCTCCACCAACTTCTGCTGCCGCACAAGACCGGCGGCAGATGCGGATGCCATCGCCGACGGGGTGATCGATATTCTGAACCGATCTGAGGAAGAACGGCGGCAGATGGGAGAATACAACCGGGACGTGATCCGCCGCTGCTACTCCGTTTCCCGTATGGCGAACGATGCCCTCGATATGTACGACCGCACGGTGCGGGAGCACGTATTCCGCCGCCCGCGGGTGGTGATCTCCGGCTATTACGGCTCCGGCAACACGGGAGATGACGCGCTGCTTTCCGCCATCGTGGAGGGACTCCACCGGCGGGGGATCGACCAAGTGGCCGCCCTGTGCGGCGACGCGCCCTTGAGCGTGCCCGGTGTGAAACGGATTCCCCGTTTTGCGTTCCCCAAGGTGATCCGTGCGATCCGCCGTGCCGATCTGCTGATCAGCGGCGGCGGCAGTCTTCTGCAGGATGCCACCAGCACCAAATCTCTTCTGTATTATACCTGGGTGATGCGATGTGCCGAAAAAGCCGGCGTCCCCGTGATGGTCTATGCCAACGGCATCGGCCCCATTGAAAAAGAGAAAAACGTAGCCCGTGCCGCCCGGGTGATCCGAGGAGCGGACTACATCAGCGTGCGGGAGAAGGTCTCCCGGGACACTCTTCTGTCCATGGGCATTCCCGCGGAGCGGATCACCCTCAGTGCCGATCCCGTTCTTCTGTCCGCCGACGGCACATCCCGCCGTCGGGGGGATTATCTGGTGATCTCCCTCAGGGAAACGGCAGGCAATATGACGAAAACCGTGGACTCCATGTCCATGGAGGAGGCCGTGTTCCGCGCGGTGCGGGAATTGTCGAAGAAATACGGCTTGTCCGTGGTACTGCTTCCCATGCAGCCCTCCTACGATCGGGAGATCTGCACCCGCACCGCCGCCCGGTTGCGTGACGCGGAGGTGAATGCGGTGGTGGTGGAGAACTTTACCACCGAGGAACTGAAAGAAATCCTGGGCGGTGCCCGTGCCGTCATCGGCATGCGGCTCCACGCTCTGATCTTCGCCGCCACGGAGGGCGTGCCCTCGCTGGCTCTTGCCTACGATCCCAAGGTCGGTGCCTTTATGGAATACGTGGGGCTGGGTGAGTGGGCTCTGCCCGCGTTCCACGCAGGCGATCGGATCGTTCTTTGTAAGATGGAGGAGATCCTCACAAAAGAAGAGGAGATCCGGGAAAATCTGAAAAACCGCGTAGCGGAGTTGTCCCGCCTGGCCGAGGGGGATCTGGACCGCGCGGCGGAGATGTTGAACAAGTAATATACCAAAACAGCCGCACCTTCGGGTGCGGTTGTTTTTTGCGGGGGTTATGGATACCCCGTAGGGGACGGCGCCCACGACGTCCCGTTTCGTGCGGTTTGGTTTTTTACGATACGGCGGGAGCAAGCCCCCGCCCTACAGGGGAAACGGGGATTTATGTTACCTTGTAGGGACAGGCAGGACTTGGCGAAGCCAACGTCCACTCGACTGTCCGTTTCGTGTGGGTTTGGGTTTTGCGATGCGGGAGGAGCAAGCCCCTCCCCTACCAAGGAGAAACGGAGTTTTATGTTGCCTTGTAGGGGTGTGCATTGCACGCCCGTCACGTTCGGTTTCGGTTTTCTCCATACCGAGAGGGGGAAGGACCATGCGTGTTCACGAGTTCGTGAACTCGAAACGCCAGAAGTTCCTTGCCCCCTCTCCGAGTTCGTTTCACGAACTCGCCTCTTCCCCTTCTCCTTGGCTCCCGCATCGTGCGGTTTCGGTTTTACGTAACGGCGGAGGATGGTGAGAATTTTTCGTTATCCCGGTAGGGGAGGGGCTTGCCCCTCCCGTTTCGTGCGGTTTGGTTTTTTACGATACGGCGGGAGCAATCCCCCGCCCTACAGGGGAAACGGGGATTTTCGGCGCACTTTTTGATTATTTTTGCATTTTTTCTCAAAAATCCTGCATTTTTATCTGTATTTTGCAGGATTTTCCTTGACATATTGCAAAAACAGGTGTATAATAACCGCAATATCTTTCTAAAATCGCCAAATTGAAGGAGGCGTTTACATAAAATGCACAAGAGTGAAGTTTCATTCAATCACGCCATCACCAGCGACGTAAAGGTAGAGTTTTGCCCCCAGACCAATCTGATCGAGCAGTCCTCCTACCGCTACTCCCTGCAGGAAAGAGAGACGCCCAACCTCCAACGGTATCTGTTCGACTACGAATCCGTACCGAAGGTGTCCTTCAACCACCGTTTCGTACCGGTGCAGATGCCGGAGAATATCTGGATCACCGACACCACCTTCCGTGACGGACAGCAGTCCACCTCCCCCTTCACCGTGAAGCAGATCACCGATCTGTACAAGCTGATGCACCGCCTGGGCGGTCCCAAGGGACTGATCCGCCAGAGCGAATTCTTCGTATACACCGAAAAGGACAGAGAGGCTTTGGCCCAGTGTATGGATCTGGGATATCAGTTCCCCGAGATCACCACCTGGATCCGTGCCTCCCAGAAGGACTTTGAGCTGGTTAAATCCCTCGGCATCAAGGAAACGGGTATTCTCGTATCCTGCTCCGACTATCATATTTATAATAAGATGGGTCTGACCCGTGCCGCCGCCATGGATAAATATCTGGGCGTAGTCAAGAGTGCCTTGGACATGGGCATCCGCCCCCGCTGTCACTTCGAGGACATCACCCGCGCCGATTTCTACGGCTTCGTGGTGCCCTTCGCTGAAGCTCTTCGCCAGCTGGGTGAGGAAGCGGGCATTCCCGTAAAGATCCGCGCCTGCGACACCATGGGCTACGGCGTGAACTATCAGGGTGCCGCCCTGCCCCGCAGTGTACAGGGTATCATCTACGGTCTGAATCACTACGCCGGCCTGTCTCCGGAACAGCTGGAGTGGCACGGCCACAACGATTTCTATAAGGTAGTCACCAATGCGTCCACCGCCTGGCTGTACGGCGCATCCGGTGTGAACTGCTCCCTCCTCGGCATCGGTGAGCGGACGGGCAACTGCCCGCTGGAGGCTATGGTCATCGAGTACGCTTCCCTCCGCGGCACCACCGACGGTATGGATCTGCCCGTGATCACCGAGATCGGTGAGTATTTCGAAAAGGAAATCGGCTACAAGATCCCGCCCCGCACTCCCTTCGTGGGCTCCAACTTTAACGTGACCCGCGCCGGCATCCACGCCGACGGTCTGATGAAGGATGAGGAGATCTACAACATCTTCAACACGGGCAAGCTGCTCAACCGCCCCGCCCGGGTGGCCATCGACGTACATTCCGGCCTGGCCGGCATCGCGCTGTGGCTGAACACCCGCCTGACGGAAAACCATCACGATCTGTGGATCGAAAAACAGTCCCCCATCGTAGCCGCTATGAAGGAACGGGTCGACGCCCAGTACGCCGCCGGACGGAACACCTCCATGGGTGATGAGGAATTGCTGTGCATGCTGCAGGATATTGCCCCCGACGTTTGGGAAAAAGCCAAGGATTGAAACACCGGGTCTCCCGGTAATCAATAACCTCAAAAAGGCCGCACCTTGTGCGGCCTTTTCCTTTGCGGTGGGGGATAAATATCGTGAGTTTTTCCTTGTGTTCATGAAATACTTTCACAAAATGATTGCACAGAAGGAAGGAATATGCTATACTGACAATACAGATCATCTATACGGCACATAGGAGAGATTATGAAAAAACATAGGTTGTTTGAAAATTTGACTTTTGTTTTTGTACTTAATATCGTGCAACTGTTGACGACATATTATCAATGCCGTGCCGGCGGAGAATATAGATTGTCAGACATTATTTTTAGTATTATATTTTCCGTGTTGTATTCCTGGTTTTTTGTTAATGTGTTTTTCAATAACAAATCCCCCTTTTCCGAGGGAGCAATAAAACTGCGCAATGCAGAAAGCAAGTATTTGCCTCTGATTAAATTTATATTGTTATTGTTGCTCAAAGGCGCATTGGATGTTGGCTTGGCGTATGTCTCCGGTATTTCCACTGCGTGGAAATACATCGGTACAGATATCCTCATTGTTGCCTATATGTTAGTAGTGTATTTTGTTGCTATTCCCCCATATGCCTGGAAAGGAAAAGAAAAGAAACGTTTATTTTGCGCATTGGCACTGATCGTCCTTGCTGTAGGTTTATCTGTTTGCTGCGGTATGCATTTGACTCACCTGTATAATTCTGCAGCCTTGAAATACACGCTGGAGTCACCGTATCTCATTCGTGTGTGCAAAAACTTGGACTTTTTGAACAGTATGAAGCTTTTCCTATTGGACACTGTGATAATTTGTGTGTTGACCATTGTCCATACGTTGTCCGGGGCTGATGGAGAAAAGAGCAAATATGAGCAAAGAAATAGTGGGTTTCGCACATTTATACGTTGCAATTTTTTGGGCTTTTTAATAGTCATGCTCTTTGTTGCAAAAATGGGTGTGGATCCTGAAGCTATTCTTGTTCATAATGAAAGTGAATCCGGCATATCGGTCAATTACGAAACGGACGGTCCTTTCAATCTTTCACCTATTGAAAAGTGGGTGCTTCACGGCATGGTTGAATACACCGATGAAAATGCATATTTCTACGTGGAAAAGTTGTCTTTGCAAAAAAATAATGCAGTTGAGCAATTTGCGTTGAACGGGCAGGAACCGAATACAGTTTTTACTGACATAGGAACTGCATCACCCAGATACGTTTGTTTCAACATCGATGGGCAGAAGGTGTATTTGTATGGATACTACGCTGTTTGTTATTATGAAGGTAAATCTCCTCGTATAGTTAGAATGGAATCCCTGAATCAATGCGAGGAGATCCCCGTAGTCACCGAATTGTGCAAGCATCTGATCGAAAACGGAAATTTGTTCGCATTTGAATATGCAGGCGGGTATCTGGGACAATACGCCCCCGAATTCATTCAGCCATATATCAAGCGATATTGCGAAGGAATATTTAACGAGGTAGAAAGCCGCTGGATAGCAAATACCCACTATCGAAACGAGTATATTATGGATTGTGCAAAAAAACTTGCATGAGCTTTTGCCGAAAAGACCGCACGTTGTGCGGTCTTTTCCTTTGCGGTGGAGGGTAGGTTTTACGATGCGGGAGGAGCAAGCCCCTCCCCTACCGAGACAAACGGAGGGTCACGTTATCCTGTAGGGGCGTGCATTGCACGCCCGTAACGTGTGGATTGGGTTTTACGATTCGGCGGGACTTGGCGAAGCCAATGTCCACCGACTTCGGCGAAGCCGAACGTCGCCCCTACCGAGACAAACGGAAATCCCCCCATAAAAACACACTATTCCCCAAAATTCGTTCACAAAAATGCGAATCTTTGTTTACACAACGAAATATTTATGATAGAATAGTACTTGATCAACGCATCCCGCGTCTTCATCCCATTACGGTAAATAAACCGAAAGGATGTGATACGATGTCCAATTTGGAAACGCTGGTCCAGGAGCCCGTCACCGAGACCGCTCCCGCACCTGAATCCGGCAAGCCGGAGAAAAAGAAAAAGCGCCGCTCCACTATGAGACGTGTCAAAACCATTTCCCCTATGGCCATGATATCTCCGTTTATCATGAACACCCGCACCGGCAGTCAGAATCTGATTACCGATCGGATTCCCGTCGCGAAGCTTGAGAAGTATCTCAAGGAAAAGCAGGCGGAGGGAATGAAGAACGTCAGCATGATGCATTTGTTGATCGCCGCCTACGTGCGAACCGCCGCCCAGCGCCCCGCCCTGAACCGCTTTATCCGCGGTCAGAGAGTGTGGACCCGGGATGAAGTGGAGATCGCCTTGACGATCAAAAAAGAAATGTCCCTGGAATCCCCCGACACGGTGGTGAAGATCACTGTGCCCCGCGATGCCACCCTTGCGGTGATCTATGAAGAATTGAACCGGGTGATCACGGAATACCGTGACAATCCGGGCGGAGATTTCGACGAGACCGCAAAAGTTTTGTCCTATTTCCCCTCCGTGATCCTGAAATTCGTGGTGTGGCTGCTCAAGCTGCTGGATTATTTCAATCTGCTGCCAAAGTTCCTCACGAATCTCTCCCCCTTCCATTGCTCCTTCTTCATTACATCCATGGGATCCCTCGGCATCCCGCCCGTGTTCCACCATCTGTATGATTTTGGTACCTGCCCCGTCTTTGTTTCCTTCGGCGCAAAACAGCGCTCCTATGAAGTGAACCCGGACGGCTCGGTGTACAAGCATTCCTATATGGATCTGACAGTGGTTACGGACGAGCGCATCTGCGACGGATACTATTTTGCCTCCAGCCTCAAGCTGATGAAGGGCATTTTGCGCAATCCGTGGCAGCTGGACGAAAAGCCGGAAAATGTACAGCAGGACATTCGCTAAACAGAAAAACAGGCACCCCCTCGGGTGCCTGTTTTTTATCGTTGTTTCGCCGTCAGCTTGATCAGTTTCGACATATTGTCCGGCTGATTCTTCGCCTCGGCGGCCGCCTTGTTGCGGCGGAGTGCCCCGCATTTGGTGCAGCGGTGGGTGATGATGAATCCCTTTTTGGGATCCGGCTCCGCCGAGATGGGCTCCATCTGCCCGCCGCAGTCGGAGGCACGGTCACCGGGATTCTCATCCAGATGGAGGGACCACAGACAAAACGGGCAATGATTGCGGGAGGTGTAGCCCAGGGGCTCTACTTCCTTTCCGCAATGGGCGCAGATGAATCCGCTGTCGTTCTTCGTAAATCGTTTCGTTTCCATTTTGTGTGTCCTTTGTGAGGAATGTATTATTTTGGAGATAAAAGAATCGTGCCAAACTTTGAAAAAATCGATTTCCGCCATTGTGAGGGAGAGAAACCATCTCAAACGCCGAAGTTTTCTCTCCCTCACACTCCCCCTCTTCCTTGGCTCGCAGGGCGCAGAGAAGTTACATTTTACAGTAATGATACACTTTGGAGTTTGGTGCCTGTTCCGCCTGTGGCGGAATGGTGTCGCTCACCGACACCACGCCAAACTCGCGGACATGGCCGGCGCACTTCAAATTTTACAATAACTTTATGCCATGTCCATTATACCACCTCCCAAACAAAATTGCAACCGATGCGCATAATCCCCGAGCCGCCGTTCCATACTAAACTCGCACCATCCTATTTCCCCGAAAGGCGGTTTATTATGAAACATCGTACACTGAAAATCGCGGCAGCGGTCCTTCTGACCTCCTCGTGTCTGATCCTCCCCGTGGCTGCCGCCGATATGGGCAATACCACCGATCCCCGCGCCGTGCAGAATTTCTTTTCCCCCGCACCCCGCGACGGCCAGAGCATGCCGGGCGGCATGGGAGATTCCGGTCTTATGGGCACACCCGACGGAAACAGCCCGGATATGAACGGAGGCTCCGGCAGCATGGGCAATTCCTCCGGTGATATGTTCGACACCACCGACGGCAATCTGGGCGACACCTCCGGCCCCATGGAAAGCGGCGACGGCATCATCGAGGGCACGGGAGACACCAATCTCTCTCCCATGGGGGATATGGCCGGCAACTCCGCCAACGCCGGCGACACCGCCGGTGACACCGCGGGCAATTCCTCCGGCACCACCGACGAGGAAAGCGGCAGCATGCTGGGCATCATCATCACTCTGCTTCTGATCGGCGCTGTGGTCATCCTCATCTTCGCCCTCATTCCCAAACGAAAATCCTGAGAACAGATTGGCACCGCCCGGGGCGGCGCCAATCTTTTTTTATTTCTCTCTTTTGCTGTGTTTACGTGGTAAAATTTGTGAATATTTCATAAATTATCCCCCATCTTAACAAAATCACCCTTGACAGTATGTACTGTTATGATATAAAATATTAGTATGTGTAAAAGTACCCTCCGCCCGGAAATCGGTACTTTTCTGTGCGGTTTACTATATTTTTACATAAACGTTATCCGCCGGCTCTGCCGGCCCCACCATATGCCGCGGCTCCCCGCTGCGGACAATCACACAACGGAGGTGTCCTGATGACTACCATCATCATTTCTGCCGCTATTGCGGCAGCGGCCACGCTTCCGATCGGTATTTTTGCCGGATACACCATTCGTCGCCGTTCCGCCGAGAAACAGATCGGTTCCGCGGAAGAACAGGCGAGAAAAATACTCGAAGACGGAATCAAAGCAGCCGATACCAAGAAAAAAGAAGTGCTTCTCGAGGCCCGCGAAGAAATCCTTCGCACCAAAAACGAATTTGACCGCGAGGTCAACGAGCGCCGTGCGGAATTGACCCGCCAGGAGCGCCGTCTCACCCAGAAGGAAGAGAATCTGGACAAGAAAACAGAGGCTCTGGAAAAAAAGGATGAGACTCTTACCCGCAAGATTAAGGAAAACACCGAAGCCGGCGAGGAAATCCAGCGCATCAAGGCAGAGCAGTTTGAGCTTCTGCAGAAGATGGCCGGTCTGAGTGCCGAGGAAGCCAAGGCACAGCTGGTCGCTGAGCTGGAAACCGAAGTCCGCCGCGAGCAGGCTATCCGCCTGACCGAATTGGAGGAGGAATTCAAGGAAGAAGCCGACACCAAGGCGAAGAATATTATTGCTTTGGCCATCCAGCGTCTGGCCGCCGATCAGGTGGCAGAGGCTACCGTATCCGTTGTGGCTCTGCCCAACGACGATATGAAGGGCCGCATCATCGGCCGCGAAGGCCGCAACATCCGCGCCATCGAGCAGATGACCGGCGTGGATCTGATTATCGACGATACCCCCGAGGCAATCACCGTGTCCGGATTCGATCCGGTACGCCGTGAGGTTGCCCGTCTGGCTCTGGAGAAGCTGATCTCCGACGGCCGTATTCACCCGACCCGCATTGAGGAAACGGTGGAGAAGGCTCGCCGCGAGGTGGATGCTTCCATCAAGACCGCCGGTGAAAGAGCAACCTATGACACCGGTCTCCACGGCTTCCAGCCGGAGATGATCAAGCTTCTGGGCCGTCTGAAGTACCGTACCAGCTACGGCCAGAACGTATTGATGCACTCCATTGAGGTTTCCCTGCTGTCCGGCATCATCGCCGACGAGCTGGGCTGCGACTCCACCCTGGCCAAGCGTGCCGGTCTCTTGCACGACATCGGTAAGGCTCTGACCCAGGAGGTGGAAGGCTCCCACGTACAGCTGGGTGTGGAATTGGCCAAGAAGTTCAAGGAATCCGCTGACGTGATCCACGCCATCGAATCCCACCACGGCGACGTAGAGCCCCGTACCCTTCTGGCTATGATCGTGCAGGCGGCAGACGCCATCTCCGCGGCACGTCCCGGCGCACGCCGTGAGAATCTGGAAAACTACATCAAGCGGCTTACCCGTCTTGAGGAGATCGCCAACAGCTTTGGCGGCGTAGAGAAGAGCTTCGCTATCCAGGCGGGCCGTGAATTGCGCATCATGGTGAAGCCGGAACAGATCAAGGATGACGACATGGCACTTGTTGCCCGCCAGATCGCCCAGAAAATCGAGGGTGAATTGGAGTACCCGGGTCAGATCAAGGTCAGCATTATCCGCGAAAATCGGGCAACCGACTACGCAAAATAATCATAGAATCGAGGGAGTTGCCGCATACTGTATGCAGCAACTCCTGTTTTTTCAGGACATTCGGAGGAAAATATGCGTATTCTTTGTTTGGGTGACGTGGTAGGCGAAGAGGGCCTTAATACGATCACCGCCGGCCGTGCTCTTTCCCGCCTGAGAGATTCCCTCGGTGCCGATCTGGTCATCGTGAACGGGGAAAACTCCGCCCCCGGCAACGGGATGACCCCCGATTCCGCCCGGGCGATCTTTGACGCCGGTGCGGACGTGATCACGGGCGGCAATCACACCTGGCGCCGTCGGGAGGTGTACTCCTATCTGGACGACACGGAGTACGTGATCCGCCCCGCCAATTATCCAGATGCGGTGCCCGGTCACGGCTGGTGCATCGCCGACGCCGCCGGACGGCGGGTGCTGATTCTCAATCTGGCGGGATGTGTGTACATGGAAAGTCTGGTTTCTCCCTTTGACACGGCGGACAGAATTCTGAAAATGAACGAGGGCAAGTACGACTGCGCCATCGTGGACATCCACGCGGAAGCCACCAGCGAGAAGATGGCCCTGGCCCGATATCTGGACGGGCGGGTATCTGCCGTATTCGGCACCCACACCCACGTGGCCACCGCCGACGCACAGGTATTGCCCGGCGGCACGGGCTACATTACCGACGTGGGCATGTGCGGCTCCCACGGGGGGATTCTGGGCGTATCCACAGAGGATATTCTCCACAAATTCCGCATGAAAACGCCGGTGTATTTCACGCCCGCCAAGGGGCAGTGCGCCATCCACGGCGTCTTGTTCGAGATCGACGGAAACGGAAGATGCGTGAAGGCCCAGGGGATCGGGACGTGATGACGGAAGTCATCGTTCCGCCGAAAGCGGAATCCCGTCCGTCTCCAAAGAAAATCCCCTAATCTCCCCCCTATAGTACCGCAAAAATCCACTCGCGCCCTTGTAATAGGGCGCGATTTTTGTTATAATAATTCTGTATATCAAATTCTCCGTGAGGTACCACTATGAAACTTCGCGATCTGATAAAATCCATCGCCGACGGCGATCTGAATACCGCCTTTGCCGCCCGCTGCGGCATCCCCCGGGACAAGCTGGCCGAGGAGCACTCCCGTGCTCTCCGCTGTGCGGAATTGTTCGGTGAGCGATACGACACGGACGGCGATCGGGACGTGATGCTTCTGTCCGTCAGCGGCCGAAGCGAGATCTCCGGCAACCACACCGACCACAACGGCGGCCGTGTGATCGCGGCGGCAGTTTCTTTGGACGTGCTGGCGGTGGCCGCACCCCGGGAGGACGGCGTGGTACGGATCTTCAGCGAAGGTTTTGGCGAGGACACCGTATCCCCCGAGGAGATCGGTGCGCCGGATCCGTCCCATTTCTTCACGAGCCGTGCCATCATCGCCGGCATGGAGCGGGCGTTCCTGGACGCGGGATACAAGATCGGCGGCTTTGACGCCGCCACCGTTTCCGCTGTGCTGAAGGGATCGGGCTTGTCCTCCTCCGCCGCTTTTGAGGTGATGGTGGGCAATATTCTCAATCATCTGTACAACGGCGGTCGTGTATCGAATGTAGAGATCGCCAAGATGGCGCAGTACGCGGAAAACGTATATTTCGGCAAGCCCTGCGGGCTGATGGATCAGACCGCCTGTGCTGTGGGCGGCCTGGTTGCCATCGATTTTGCCGATCCTGCCCGGCCCGTGATCGAGAAGCTGGATTTTGATCTGAGCGGCGCGGGCTTTGCCCTCTGCATCACGGACACCGGCGGAAATCACGCCGATCTGAACGAGGATTACGCTTCCGTTCCCGCCGAGATGAAATCGGTGGCGGCGGCTTTGGGTCAGGATGTGCTCCGCCCTCTCACCAAAGAGGAAATCGTGAAAAACATTCCCTCTCTGCGAAAGCAATGCGGGGATCGGGCTGTGCTGCGGGCCCTCCATTTCGTGGGCGAGAACGAGCGTGTGGAAAAACAATCCGACGCCCTTCGGCGCGGGGACGTGGATGCGTTCCTTTCCCTCACGAAGGAATCCGGCAATTCCAGCTACCGCTATCTGCAAAACGTATACACCACGAAAAACGTGGGCGAGCAGGGACTTTCCCTGGCACTCTGCCTGACGGAATCCTATTTGACGGAAAACGTGGGCGAGTATTGCGCGTGGCGTGTCCACGGCGGCGGCTTTGCCGGCACGATCCAGGCCTTTGTGCCCCACGGGGCAGCCGAGGGCTACGCCCGGTTTATGGAATCCGTATTCGGAAAGGGATCGGTATACGTACTCAGGATCCGTCCCGAGGGGGCCATCCGGCTGGCGTGAGACGAAAATTTCCCTCTCTGTCACGGATTCGTTAATCGGACGTCACATTATTTTGTTATCATAATACACTACCCTTTTTCGGAAAGGATACCTCGTCTTGAAAAACAAAAGCAAATTGCGCACGCTTCTTCTTTTGGCGCTGAATTTCATTCTTCTTTTCGCTGTGTATCAGCTGTTTCTGCGGGCGGAGTCTATGATCGGCACGTACCTGTATCTGATCGCCACCGCCGCGCTGACCATCGCCTACTACGTAATCAACCGGGGATTCGGGGGACCCATCGCCGACGCGTCCCTTTTGCCCGATACCTGGAGCTACAAGGAAAAGTGCGACTACGTGGAGATGGTGAAAATCCGCCACGAGAAGGCGAAGCGGCTGCTGTACTGGCTGCTGCCTTTGGTGGTGGTATTGCTGATCGATTTTGCCAACATATTCCTCTTTGACACCCTGCGGGAGATGCTGTGATGATCGAGGCTTACTCCCTATTCTCCGGCTCCTCCGGCAACTGCACCCTGGTGAAATCGGGGGACACCGCCATTCTTCTGGATGCGGGACGGTCCCGCCGGGCCGTGGGCTGCGCCCTTTCATCGGTGGGGATGGATTTGCGTGATATATGCGCCGTCTTTATCACCCACGAGCACACGGATCATGTGGGGGCTCTCCCCCAGATCGCCAAGCACGAGGGTATCGTCACCCACGCCTGTGGCGGCACGGCGGATGCTTTGTCCCGCCTGGATTTTGTGGGGGATAAGCTGACACGCCATCCCGTTCTCTATGAAGAGGCTGTCGGGAATCTGACGGTGACGTCCTTTCCTTTGCCCCACGACAGCGCCTGCCACGTGGGATACGTGGTGCGGGATAATGCGGGTGACGCACTCTGCGTCGCCACGGATATGGGGCATATCAGCGAGGCATTGCTTACGGTTCTGGCGGGATGCCGCGGGGCACTGCTTGAGGCCAATCACGATATCCATATGCTGAAAACGGGGCCCTACCCCGCTTACTTAAAATCCCGGATTCTCTCCCCGGTGGGGCATCTGTCCAACGATGACTGCGCCAAGGTGGCGGCTTACGCCTGCCATTTGGGTGTGCGGCATCTGGCCCTGGGCCATCTGTCCGAGGAGAACAACACACCCCGTCTGGCCTACGACACCGTATCTGCCGCTATTACGGGGGACACCCGTCTGACGGTGTGCGATCGGTGCACGCCGACGAGAATTATGTGAGAAAGCGGGAGGGGAGACCCCTCCCCTACGAAAAAACAAACCAAAGGAAGATTACAATGAAAGTCACCGTATACGCCCACGGAACCCTGGCGGAATCCCACTGGAAGGACGCCTGCGCCGAATATATCAAGCGGCTTAGTCGCCTGTGGCCCACCATCGTTATCGAGGCGTCAGAATCCCGTCTGCCTCAGAATCCCTCCGAGGGAGAAATTGAGCGGGCGCTGGCCGCGGAGGCAAAAACAGCCCTCTCGAAAATATCGCCCCGGGCTTACGTGATCGCCCTTTGCATTGAGGGGGATATGCTCACCTCCCCCCAGTTATCGAAGAAGATGGAGGACGCAGCCGCCCGCGGTGCGTCGGAGATCGTGTTCCTTATCGGTTCCTCCTACGGACTCCATCCCACCCTGAAGCAGAGGGCCGACGCCCGCATCTCCTTCTCCCGCATGACATTCCCCCACCAGCTGGCACGGGTGATGCTCTGCGAGCAGATCTATCGGGCCGCCCAGATCGCCCACGGGGCACCCTATCACAAATGACGAAAGGAACGGATTCGCTTCCATGAAAACACGCAAAATCCTTCTGCGCACTCTGCGGCGGTCCATTCCCGCACTGATTCTCATTCTGCTCTGTGTGGCCGTCGCGCTGTTCGCCGACGGTCGGTATACCTTCTCCTTTTTGCAGGGAGACAACTCCCTTCTCCCCTCCTTCTCCTCTCCTTTGGGCGATGAGGGCAACGCCACCGATCCCGCAGATACCCTGACCCCCGGTGACAAGGATCCTTCGATCCAGGTGGTTCTTCCCGGCACGAAATCGCCCCGGAACGCCATATCCCGTCAGGATATCGCACGGCTGAGCGAGGCTGTCCGCTGGGATATTCCCGGGGCTATGACCTTGTTGAGCGAGGGATTCTGGCGCTCCCAGCAGATGTATTCCAAAAACACCACCCTCTTTGCCCTGGCGGGCGGATTCGATTTTACCCCCGCCTGTTTTTCCGATGCGGTGGGAGAAAGAGAAACCGTTCGCTACGAGCAGCCCGAGCAATTCGCCGCCCCCGTTGCCGTATATGAAACGGAGGAATACGACGTTCCCGCGGTGGAATTGTATATGGGATATATCCTGGTACACAAGGGAGGCACCACCCACCTGTATTCCCCCGACGGATTCCATCTGTTTGGCTATTCCACGGTTTTGGCAAAGCCCGCCTACACGCGGGATAAGGACGGCAATCCTCTGTTTTTGTACCGTCCCTCCAAAAAATCGGAATATTCCTACGTCACCGTAGGAGAAACGGAATTCCTTCCCTCCGATTACGACGACGCCCTCCATGGACGGGGACTGTATTTCGATTACTCCCCTTCCTTCGGCCTGTCGGACAATTCCCTGATGCGCCTGGTAAAGCCCATTACCACGATCACCGTATCCCCGGACGGCACGGAAACGGCCACGGAATCCATCCTTTGGGCCTACGGCTTCAATCCCAACTGGCGCCGCACCACCTTCCGGTTCACCAATGCCTTCGATTTCAGCGAAAATCTGGCGGCGGTCACCGAGGAGGACGGCAAGCTGTTCTACATCGGTCCCTACGGATACGTCACCTTCTACACGGAAAAACAGTACTACTATTCCGAGTGGTACGTGCAGGAATATCTGCTCCCGCCCCTGAGTGCCGGCCCCGAATCCATCGGCTTCTATTACTACGATCACGGACTGGTCCGTGCCCGCCGTCAGGTCATTGACTATGCGGCCATGCACTATCGGGACGTGTTCCGCGTAGCGGTGGATGAGGACTTTATCATGGACAAAAACGGCAAGGAATTCCCCATCCCCGAGGGATACGATATCGTTTCCTACTCCGACGGCGTGATTCTTCTCACCCGGGACGGAAAATACGGCTATATGGATTACACCGGCGCCTGGATCGCCCAGCCCATCTACGAGTACGCCCAGCCCTTCTATGAGGGACTGGCTGTGGCGGGATTCGGCGAAAGCGACCGATTGATGATCGACACAGCGGGAAATATCGTGATCCCCATGGGTGCGTACGATTATATCTCCAATGCCTCCAGCGGCGTTGTTGCCGCCTGGCGGGAGGGCCACGGCTGGGATATTCTGCACAAGATGGCCAAATTCTCCTGATGCGAACATAGGTTTTCCACACGCTTTTCCACGGCCTGTGGAAAACTTACCCCTTTTTCTTTGGGAAAAGTGGGGTTTTCCACCACTATATAGGGAACAGCACGCCTGTTCCGCCACTATATGAGCGACAGGACAAGCCAAAAACAACCGTTCTCGCGAAGTTTTCCACAAGAGATTTTCTTACCCCCCATTTCCCGACAGGGAATAAAAATTACAAACACTTGTCTACGTCCGGAGCCAAGGAGGTTAGTGGGGGTTATAGGGGGCGGAAGGAAACTTCGGCGCTTGAGATGGTTCCTTCCGCCCCCTGCATAGAAAGCCTTGGTCCGAACATACCAAAATCAGAATTTTGCGAAAATATCTCTACCGACAACACCTACCCAAACGAGGTTTTTATGAATACGAAATTTCTCCCCGTCACCCCCGAAGAGGTCCGCGATGCGGGATACGACACTCCCGACTTCGTCTACGTCTTCGGCGACGCCTACGTAGACCACCCCTCCTTCGGCCCCGCCATCATTTCCCGGGTGCTGGAAAAGGAAGGCTTTATGGTGGCCATGCTGCCCCAGCCCGACTGGCGGAACACCACCGATTTCAAGAAATTCGGCCGTCCACGTCTGGGATTTTTGGTGGCGGGCGGCAACATCGACTCCATGGTGGCCCACTACACCGCCGCCAAAAAGCGGCGCGGTGAGGATTTCTACTCCCCCGGATGCAAGGCGGGACTCCGCCCCGATCGGGCTACCATCGTCTACTGCAACCGGATCCGCGAGGCCTACGGCGACGTGCCCATCATCATCGGCGGCCTGGAGGCATCGCTGCGCCGTTTCGCCCACTACGATTACTGGGACAACAAGGTCCGCCGCTCCATTCTCGTGGACTGTCGGGCGGATCTTCTCTCCTACGGAATGGGAGAGGCGTCCATCACCCGTATCGCCCATCTTTTGGATCGGGGAATTCCCGTGAAGAAGATCCGGGACGTGCGGGGCACCGCCTGGCTGGGCCGGCGCGGTGACGCTGTCCACTTCCCCTGCGCCATGGGAATGACCGAGGAGGGAGAGCCCAAGGGATACGAATACGATCGGCTGAAGACGGACAAGCGTGCCTACGCGAAGGCTTTCGCCGTCCAGTATCAGAACAACGACGCCATCTGCGGCAAAGCGATCGTGGAATACTACGACGATCGGATGCTGGTGGCCAATCCGCCTATGCCGCCTTTGGAGACGGCAGAATTGGACGCGGTGTACGCTTTGCCCTACACCCGCACCTACCATCCCATGTACGAATCGATGGGCGGCGTGCCCGCCATTTCCGAGGTGAAATTCTCCATCACCCACAACCGTGGGTGCTTCGGCGGCTGCAATTTCTGTGCTTTGGCCTACCATCAGGGACGCTCCGTACGGGCCCGGTCTATTGAAAGCTGTGTGGCGGAAGCGAAGCAGATCGCCGCAATGCCCGATTTCAAGGGATACATCCACGACGTGGGCGGTCCCACCGCCAACTTCCGTGGCCCCGCCTGCGACAAGCAGAAGGAGCACGGCGTGTGCATGAACCGTCGGTGCCTGGTACCGAAGCCCTGCCCCAATATGAAAACGGATCACTCGGATTACATCCGACTGCTTGAGGCCATTGAGGCGGTACCGGGAGTGAAAAAGGTATTCATCCGCTCCGGTATCCGATTCGACTACATGATGGCGGACAAAAAGGACGATTTCTTCCGCAAGCTGGTGCGGGATCACGTCAGCGGTCAATTGAAGGTGGCTCCGGAGCACTGCTCCTCCGGCGTTCTTGCCTGCATGGGCAAGCCGGACGTGGCGGTATACGATGCCTTCCGTCAGAAATTCCACAAGCTGTCCGAGGAAGCGGGTTTGAAGCAGTTCCTTGTGCCCTATCTGATGTCCTCCCATCCGGGCAGCACCCTGGACGATGCCATTGAATTGGCTTTGTACACCAAGCGGATCGGCCTCTCACCGGAGCAGGTGCAGGACTTCTATCCCACCCCGGGCACGGCGTCCACGGTGATGTACTACACGGGCATCGATCCCTTCACCATGAAGGAGATCTATACCCCCACGGATTACGGCGAAAAGCGGCTCCAGCGTGCTCTTCTCCAGTGGCGGCGGCCGGAAAACCGGGCGCTGATAAGAGAGGGACTCCTTCGCGCCGGTCGGGAGGATGCGCTTCGCGAGCTCCTGGGCGGACGGAGTTTTACCCCGGCGGGCAATTCTGCGAAAAAATCCACGGCGGGCGGAAGATCCGCTCCCAGCGAAAAAAAAGACGCAAAACAATCCCCGAAAAAGGGGAAATTCGCGGATAAAAAGAGCAAATCTCCCATAAAAAACAAAGGGAAAGGCGGCACTGTGAATGGCACAGCCAAGAAAAAACACCGCTAATCTTCTGAGCATAGCGGGGGCTTCCCTCTTCGCCATCGGCGCGGTCTACTACGGACTTCTTCTCCTTGATTCTTTTGATAAGATGCGCTACACCATCGTCCCCTCGGAGGACGGTATGGCGCTGACGGTGTCCTACGGCATCGCTCCCCGGGCGATCCCCTATCTGATCGCTCTTGCGCTGATGATCCTCTTTTTGGCGGTGCAGGTGATTGCCCTGATCCGCCCCTCTTTTGTGGGAATCGCCGCTGTATCGTCAGCGGTGCCGCTGGCATTTCCCCTGTTCACGGACGTGACGCTGGCAGAATTTACCCGGGTGGGACTGCTCCCCCCGGCCGATCTGATCAAGTTTGTTCCCTTCATTCTTGCTTGCCTTTCGTGGGCTATCGTGGGGATTGTGAGAACGGGGAAAGAATGAAAAAACGACTCTGCGGTAGGGGGGGGGGGGGGGGGGGGGGGGGGGGGGGGGG
>JBGVKV010000004.1:0-5452 GCA_045123975.1 Eubacteriales bacterium
GTTGACGGTGGAGAAATGAGGCACGCTCTGATCCAAGGGACATCCGATGAACCAGCGGAAGGGCAGATTGGTCTGCATCTCCGCCGCCGCGGCGCGGAGGGAATCCACACCGTAGATGTGGCGCCACAGAGCGATGGCCAACAGTACCTCCGGCTCGAAGGCGTGGCGTCCTCTTTCCCGATTGTAGCAGTCCCGCATGGGTGCACAGCGGTGCTCCCAGTCGATGGCGGCGTCGATTTTGCGGATGATGTGATCCTCGGGGATCAGCGAATCCAACGTCACGGAGGATGCCGCCGATCTTCCTTTGTCCATTCGTTTGTTGGCAAGCATAGGCTTCTCCTTTCCGTTATTCCGTGAGGGTGCGGACGATCTCGCAGAAGCGGTCGCCACGCTTCTCAAAATTGGCAAAGGCGTCAAAGCTGGCGCAGGCAGGGGAGAGAAGTACCGCGTCGCCCGCCTGGGCGCATCGGGATGCCAGAAGCACCGCTTCGGTAAAATCTGCCTCCCGATGGATTTCAAAGGAACGGTTCGCAAAGTCAGGGTGCTCCCTCAGCGCGTCCTCGATCTTCTGTGCCGTGGCACCGGTCAAAACCAGTGCGCGGATATTGTTTCTCGACAGCAGAGCGTCGGCCAGGGGCGCGAAGGGAATCTGCTTGTCGTATCCGCCGCAGATCAGAACGAGGGACCGATCGCCCATGGCATTCAGGGCGGCGGCGGTCCGGGTGGGAGAGGAGTCGATGGAGCCGTTGTAGTAGGCTACGCTGCCCATCTCCCGAACCAGCTCCAGGCGGTGTCTGACACCGCGGAAGGTCTTTGCCACCTCTGCGATCTCCTCGGGGCCGGCATAGCCCCGCACGGCGGCAATGGCCGCCATATAATTCTCCACGTTGTGCCTGCCGGGCAGAAGAATGTCGCTCACTCTCAGAATGGGGAACTCTTCCTCATCCCGCCCACGGAATACGATCATGCCGTCTTTTTCGTATACGGCGCTGTCGCCTTCCCGCAGTTCCTCATCGGGAATACAGCTGTGCGAGAACAGCGTGACGGGGCAGGCCGCTGTGCGGGCCAGATCCCGGGTGATCTCGTTCTCATAATTCAGAACCGCACGGCCGCATCCGACGAGAATCTTTGCCTTGGCGGCGATGTATTCACCCATATCGGTGTGCCAGTTCAAATGGTTGGGGGTGATATTGGTGATCACCGCCACGTCGGGTGCGCTGTCCGCGGTCATCAACTGAAAGCTGGACAGCTCTACCACGGAAATATCGCTTTCGGCCATTTCGTCAATCCGGTACAGCATGGGCTTGCCGATATTGCCGCCCAGAAACACCTTGTGACCAAGAGCGTCAAACGCTTTCGTCAGGATCTCGGAGATCAGGGTGGTGGTGGTGGTCTTGCCGTCGCTTCCCGTGATGCCGATCACAGGACAGGGACGGTTTTCAAGAAACAATTCCATCTCCGAGGTAATCACGGAGCCATTTTTCTTGGCGGCCAGCAGCGGTGGAATGTCCGGGCGGAAGCCGGGGGAACGGAATACGTACTCTTCGTGAATATCATCCAGATAGTTTTCCCCGCAGATCAGGGACACTCCCAATTCCTGCAGTTTTTTTGCATCCTCGCCCAGATCCGTCTCGGATTTTTTGTCCCGGGCGGTGACGGCGGCTCCCTTGGAAACAAGATAGCCCGCCAAAGGCATATTGGAAACACCGGCTCCCAAAAGAGTCACGGTTTTGGTATGAAAATCCGGCAGTGCCATACGTTACCTCGCAATACGGTATTATACAATACATTATATACAAAAATAAGGCAGGATGCAACGGCGGACGGGATTTTTCTTTGCTGAAACCCCGTTTTTTCGTGCCAATCGGGATTTTGACAGAATGATCAACTAATGCTTGCATTATTTGAGAGAATATGGTACAATAATACAGTACAATGCGATAGGTATAAGTGAATTTGCGCCGTTTTTCGTTAAACCGGCGACAAAACAGATATTTTGGAAGGGTATTATGCCGAATAAAAAGAAACGAACCTCCGGGATCAGCCGCTATTTCGGCAGTTCCTTGTGGATAGCCGCGGCCGGTGTTGCCGCTGTGGCGTTGATCGCCTTGCTGGGTACCTTCACCGACATTCCTCTTTGGATCATCGGTTTGGCCGTGCTTGTTCTGCTGGTGGCTTCCTTTGCTTTGATTCTGCGGTTCTTCAACCGCCGGGGACCCCACGGCGCCGACAGCCAGCTTCTCAGCCCCGTTTTGGGCAATATCATGCTGGATACGGTTATGAAATTGAACGCTCCCGTTTTCATCTGTGATGAGAAAGAAGAGCGGATCATATGGTACAACCGGGCGCTGTCCGTTGTTTGTGAAACGGGCGCGCAGCTGTACGGACATAAGGCTGAAGAGTTTTTGAGTGTTCCCGCCGCCGAATTGCTTCGGGAGAGTGTAGGTGACGGTGTGCCCGTTATGATCGGGGATCGCTCCTTCCGTGCTGCGGCCAGCCGCATCCGTGCCAAGGATAAAGTGTTCCTCCTTGTGACTATGGAGGACGTGACGGAGACGGAGCGCCTTTATACGCAGATCGCCCAGTCGGAGAGCGTGGTTGCCTATGTTATGGTGGACAATCTGGACGAGCTTCTCCAGTACGAACAGCAGAAATTCCGTTCCGTTGCCGTGCAGATCGAGGCCGTTCTCAGAGAGTGGGCGGAGCAGTCCGAGGGTATTCTGAAGGAGTACGAGCGGGACCGCTATCTGTTTGTGTTTGAAGCCCGTTATCTGGACGATTTTATTGTCCGTAAGTTTGATATTCTGGATAAGATCCGCGATATCCGTATCGGCGACGGCAAATTGCCCGTTACCGTGTCCATCGGCGCAGCCAACGTCCGAGGCGCTTTCAGTGAGAAAGAACGGGCGGCCGCGGCGGCTTTGGATATGGCCTTGCAGCGCGGCGGCGATCAGGTCGTTGTGAAGAGCGATAACGGTATCGATTTCTACGGCGGCCGTACCAAGACCGTGCAGAAGCGTACCAAGGTTCGTGCCCGCGTGATTGCCAACGAGTTGATTACCCATATCTCCCGCGCGTCCAACGTGCTGGTGATGGGACACCGCTATGCGGATTTTGATGCCTTCGGTGCTATGGTGGGTATCGCCCGCCTGTCAATGTTCTGCGGAATCCCCGTGAACATCGTTACCGATCTGCAGGATCGGAATCTGGCGGGATGCCGCAAGATTCTCAGTCGCCTGAAGGATTATACCGACGTTCTGGTGGATACGAAGGAATCCCTGGAGCTGGTCAACGCCAATACGCTTCTGGTGGTTGTGGACGTAAACAATGCGGCACTGTTCGAATCCTCGGCACTGGCGCAGAACGTGGATAACATCGTGATCATCGATCACCACCGTAAGACGGCGGAGTTTGAGCGTTCTCCTCTGATCTCCTATATCGAGCCCTCCGCCTCCGCCTGCTGTGAATTGGTGGCGGAAATGATGGAGCAGGTACTGCCTGACGGCGTGTTGCTGCCGGCTGAGGCCAATCTTATGCTGGCGGGTATTCTGCTCGACACCAAACAGTTTACGAAGAATACGGGCTCCCGTACATTCAGCGCGGCATTGTACCTGCGGAATCGGGGTGCATCGCCTACGGAAGTGCAGGGCCTGTTCAAAACCAATCTGGACGACTTCATCCGGGAAGCTAAATTCCGCTCCAACGTGGTTATCTATCGCGGCGTAACCGCTATCGCTCTCAGCGAGGGCGAAGGCGAGGCCTCCGACCGCATCGCGGCCGCTAAGGCGGCGGATAAGCTCCTCAGCGTGGACGGCGTCCAGGCGGCGTTTGCTCTGGTGCGCATCGGAGATATGGTGCATATTTCCGCCCGCTCCACCGACGCGGTCAACGTGCAGTTGATTTTGGAAAAGCTCCGCGGCGGCGGTCACTTCGACTCGGCGGCGGCACAGGTCAGCGGCAGTACGCTGCAGGATGCCCTCGTCCAGCTGAAGGAAGCCATTGACTCCTATTTTGAAGAAACAGCATCTCCCGCGCAGGGAAAATAAAGACAACCCACAGAAAGGATGTTTTCCTTCGGGAAAACAGGTATAGATTGATGAAAGTAGTATTGCTTGCCGATGTAAAGAGCCAGGGAAAGAAGGGTGATTTGATCAACGTATCCGACGGATACGCCCGCAACTTCCTGTTCCCCAAGGGCCTGGCCGCCGAGGCGGATGCAAAGGCACTCAACGAATTGAAAATGAAAGAGGAAGCCCGCCTCCATAAGATCGAGGTGGACAAGGCCGCAGCCCGCGAGACTGCAGAAAAACTGGCCGCCGTTGTGGTGAAGATCAAATCCCAGGCCGGTGCCGACGGCAGACTGTACGGCGCCGTAACCGCTAAGGATATCGCCGAGGCCCTTGCTTCCGCTCATAAGATCACCATCGATAAGAGAAAGATCCAGCTGGACAGCGCGATCAAGGCCTTTGGTACCTACGTGCTGGACGTAAAGCTGTACCCCGAGATCGTCGGCAAGATCCACGTTGTGATCTCCGACACCTGATGTGCAGATGAATAGTGAATTGAGCCGTCGGATGCCCTTTTCGCTGGAGGCGGAGCAGTCCGTTCTCGGTGCGATCCTGATTGATCCTGCCTGTATGGATCACCTGGCCGGCATTCTCAGTGCAGAGGATTTTATGCTGGAGGAACACAGGGATGTGTTCACTGCCATGCAGAAGATGTATCTGCGCAGCAAGACCATCGACGTGGTCACGCTGCTGGATGAGTTGGTTCGTGACGGTGTGTACGACGAGGCGGGCGGTAAGGATTACATCCGCCTGATCTCCGAGATCGTACCCAGTGCAGCCAACGTGAAGGATTACGCGGAAATCGTCCGCGATAAGAGTATGCTCCGTGCCCTGATCGGCGCCTGCGACGATATTACCGCTATGGCGTACAGCGAGCAGGAGGATACGGCCCATCTGGTAGAAATGGCGGAGCAGAAGATATTCGCCATTGCCGAGGGCAGGGAGAACAAGGGATTCACCCACATCCGCGATGCGCTGGTACAGGTGTATGACCGCCTTCATCTGCTGGCGGAGAATAAAGCCGAAGCGTTGGGTATGCCCACCGGTTTTTCCGGTCTGGACCGTGTGCTGGTCGGCCTCGGTAAGTCCGATCTGGTACTGGTCGGTGCCCGCCCCGGTATGGGTAAAACCAGCTTTGCCATGAATCTGGCTACCCACGCCGCTATCACCACGAAAAAAACCGTGTGCATTTTCTCTTTGGAAATGTCAGCGGAGCAGCTGGTCAGCCGTGTTATGTCCAGCGAGGCATTGATTGATTCGTACCGGCTCCGTTCCGGTGAGTTGACCGATGAGGACTGGGGTAAGCTGGCTCACGCTGCCTCCCGTCTCTCCAATTGCGATATCCTGATCGACGATACCGTCGGTCTTACCGTTACCGGTATGAA
>JBGVKV010000005.1:0-23550 GCA_045123975.1 Eubacteriales bacterium
CTGCCCCATCGGTAAGGCATCCTTCGGCGTTGAGAAACTCTCCGAGAACTTCAACGCTCTCATGGGCGCTATCATCAAGGCAAAGCCCGCATCCGCAAAGGGTCAGTATATCAAGAGCTGCGTTATCGCTTCTACGATGGGCCCTGGCATCCCTGTAAACGGTGCCAAACTGTAATCGATCATCGATTTCATGAAAATAAAACCGGAAGGCAATCGCCTTCCGGTTTTTGTTTTGGTATTGAAATACGCAATGGTTACACGGGGACAACGTGTTTTTTCATGACTGCTCCAAGTAACCAACAGTTGAGTGAATACCCTCTGTTTGGTTGAGTGAATTTTGATTTTTTCAACTGTTGTTATCTTCACAACCCAGACTTGCGGTGGTATAATTTAGCTATCAAAAGAAAGGAGTTTTGATTATGAACACAACGTTAGGTACAAGAATTGCAGCTCTTCGCCGCGAAAAGGAATGGAAGCAGGATGAGCTTGCCGAAAAGCTTGGAGTAAGTCCTCAAGCCGTAAGCAAATGGGAAAATGCCCAGACCTGTCCCGACATATCCCTGCTTCCTCTTCTTGCAAAGATTCTCGGTGTAAGCGTTGACGAGCTACTTACGGGCAAAAAAGAGGAAGCCCCCGCAGTACGAATGCTGCCCGAAAACGAGAGGAAGGATATAGGGGACATGATGCTCCGCATCGTGGCCACAAGTGCCAATGGCGATGTTGCCCGGGTAAATCTTCCCCTTGCCATCATAGAGGTTGCGATGGATAGCGGACTGAATTTGTCACAGTTCTCAGGAAATGAAGCGCTCAAAAACATCGATCTGAGAAGGATCCTGGATATGGTAAGGCAGGGCGCTATCGGAAATATTTTAGAAGTTGAAAGTGCTGACGGCGACATGGTTCAAGTGTTTGTAGAATAAAATATGAGAATAAGCGTAAACAATCGTACAATGTTTCTATTTCCCACAGGATGTATCGCCAATCGCATCACAGCAGGAATTGTTTGCAGAAAGCTGAAAAAAGAAGGAATACGGCTGACGAGAAAACAAGTCTCGCTATTTATTAATGAAATCAAGCGGTATAAAAAGAGCCATGCCGATTGGAATCTCGTTGAGGTCGATAGCAAAGACGGAGATAGGGTGACAGTGAAGATATAAAAAATACGAACCATAGCAAAAACTTGACTCATAAACAAAGTGCAGCGAAACTTACCGAAAAGTTTCGCTGCACTTTGCCTGTCTTATTTGTTTGAAGTTTTCTGGAAAGGGTACGGGGAAACCTCTTTGCAAAGAGGTTTCCCCGTTTGTAAGTATCTCTTAGTACGCTACACCCTGCCACTTCATGGCGGTTGCAACCTTCAGGAAGCCGGCGATGTTGGCACCTGCAACCAGGTCGCCTTCCATACCGTATTCCTTAGCGGCATCCAGAGATGCCTGGTAGATGTTCTTCATGATGGTGCGGAGCTTCTCGTCTACCTCTTCTGCAGTCCAGCTGAGACGCATGGAGTTCTGGGTCATTTCCAGACCGGAAACGGCTACGCCGCCGGCGTTTACTGCCTTGGAGGGAGCTACAACTACGCCGTGCTCCTTCAGGTAAGCGATGGCCTCGTTGGTGGAGGGCATGTTGGAAACCTCAACGTAGTACTTCACGCCGTTGGCAACGATCTTCTCGGCATCTTCCAGATGAACCTCGTTCTGGGTAGCGCAGGGCATCAGGATGTCTGCCTTAACGCCCCAGGGCTTCTGTCCTGCGAAGAAGGGAACACCGAACTTGTCGGCATAGTCCTGAACCTTGTTGCGGCCGGAAGCACGCATTTCCAGCATGAAGTTGATCTTCTCGGGGGTGTTTACGCCGTTCTCGTCGTAGATGTAGCCGTCGGGACCGGAGATAACAACAACCTTACCGCCCAGCTCGGTGATCTTGGAAACGGTACCCCAAGCCACGTTACCGAAGCCGGAAACAACGAAGGTCTTGCCTTCGATGGTCTCGCCGAGAGTCTTCAGCATTTCAACGGTGTAATATACAGCGCCGTAGCCGGTAGCCTCGGGACGGATCAGAGAACCGCCGCTGGAGCGATCCTTACCGGTGAGCACACCGCCGGAGTACTCGTCGCGGAGTCTTCTGTACTGGCCCATCATATAACCGATCTCACGGGCGCCAACGCCGAGATCACCTGCGGGAACGTCGGTGTCGGGACCGATGTGCTTCTGCAATTCGGTCATAAAGCTCTGGCAGAAGCGCATGATTTCGCGGTCGCTCTTGCCGTTGGGATCGAAGTCGGAGCCGCCCTTACCGCCGCCCATAGGCAGGGAGGTCAGGGAGTTCTTGAAGGTCTGCTCGAAGCCCAGGAACTTCATGATGGAGAGGTTTACGTTGGGTGCGAAACGGATACCGCCCTTGTAGGGACCGATGGCGGAGTTGAACTGTACGCGGTAGCCGCGGTTTACCTGCACCTTGCCGGCATCGTCTACCCAGCTTACGCGGAACATGATTACGCGCTCGGGCTCAACCATGCGCTCAAATACGCCGGCCTCGATCAGATCGGGGCGCTGATCAGCTACGGGAGAGAGGGATTCCAGCACCTCGGCTACGGTCTGAAGGAATTCAGGCTCGCCGGGATTGTGTGCTGCGGTTCTTTCATACAGATTTGCAAGATATTCGTTGCGAATTTTCATTTTTATAGACTCCTTTTCAGCATTTACTGGATTAGTTTAGCACATTTTGCGGGGAGTTGCAATAGTGAATTGCAAATTTTGCATAAGAAGGGACAATTTTCTCATAAAAAATCGTTTTTTTGCAGGATGAAATGGAAAAATTTCCCCCCCCATCTCAAAATATGTATGCATGAGATGGAAAATGCAGCACAGGCACCCGCTGTTTTCCCCGACGGGCAAAAGGAATTTGCCCAAAAGTCCTGAAAAATCTGCATTTATGCTTGCATATAGGGAGTTTTTGTGATATACTTATCCTTGTGGCGGATGGTGCTGCGTGGCCAAAACCGCCGAATATAGGATATCTGCTGAGATGAAGTCAGCGATTCCGCGGAAAACCGACTCAGAGAGGATGGCCTTGGCTGTGAGCCGTCTGCCGGTTGCGGGAGAGCATTTCGCTTCGGAGCATCCGGGATGAAGCTTTGCGGTAGTCTCGGACGGGCGTTCCCGTTACAGAACGATTGAGTGTTGGCTCTTGCCGGAAATCGGGTGGTACCGCGGTGCGAATTTTCGCCTCGTCCCGTTTGTCGGCGGGGCTTATTTTATTTTCCGCCGATTGAAGTATGATTTTGTAAATCCATAATAAGGAGTTTATCATAATGAAGGAAACACTTCTGAAAATGAAAGAAGAAGCCCTGGCGGCCCTGGCCGCACCGGAGGCGGATCTGGAAGCTCTCCGCATCCGTTATCTGGGTAAGAAGGGTGAATTGACTGCCGTACTGCGCGGTATGGGTAAGTTGACAGCTGAGGAGCGCCCTGTGATCGGTCAGATCGCAAACGAGGTTCGTGAGGCCATTGAGAACGAGCTCACCGCACGTGCTCAGGAGCAGAAGACAGCCGCTCTGGCAGCCCGTTTGGCTGCGGAAAAGCTGGACGTTACCGTTCCCGGCACGATGCCGGAGATCGGCCACATCCATCCGCTGGACCGTGTTCAGCGGGATATGGAGGAGATCTTTATCGGTATGGGCTTCGATATCGTGGAAGGCCCGGAGGTAGAGTACGACTACTACAACTTCCAGGCACTGAACATTCCCCCGGATCATCCCGCCCGTGATACTCAGGATACCTTCTATATCACCGACAATATCCTGCTCCGCTCCCAGACGTCTCCCGTACAGGCACGTACCATGGAGAAGCGTAAGCCTCCGATCCGCATCATCTCTCCCGGCCGCGTGTACCGCTCCGATGCCATGGACGCTACTCACTCCCCCCTGTTCCATCAGATGGAGGGCCTGGTTGTGGATAAGAACGTGACCATGGGTGATCTCAAGGGAACCCTTGAGATGTTCGCCAAGAAGATGTTCGGCGAGGAGACCAAGGTTCGTTTCCGCCCCCATCATTTCCCCTTTACCGAGCCGTCTGCTGAGGTAGACGTATCCTGCTTCGCCTGCGGCGGCAAGGGCTGCCGTCTGTGCAAGGGTGAGGGCTGGATCGAAATCCTTGGTGCCGGTATGGTGCACCCCAACGTGCTCCGTATGTGCAACATCGATCCCGATGAGTACAGCGGCTTTGCGTTCGGTATGGGCGTAGAGCGTGTGACCATGCTGAAGTACCACATCGACGACATCCGCCATCTGTATGAGAACGATGTGCGTTTCCTGTCCCAGTTCTGATAAGGTAAGGAGGAGATATAGATGAAACTTTCTATGAAGTGGCTGGCGGATTACACCGACGTCAGCGATATAGATATTAAAGCGTATTGCGACCGTATGACCGATACGGGATCCAAGGTGGAGGGCTTTGAAACCCTGGCTGAGGATATCGAGAACGTGGTGGTCGGTAAGATCGTCACCATCACCAAGCACGAGAATTCCGATCACTTGCAGATCTGCCAGCTGGATTGTGGCGAGGGCGAGCTTCGTCAGATCGTCACCGGCGCGCAGAACGTGTTTGAGGGTGCCGTTGTTCCCGTGGCTATGGCTCCCGCCAAATTGCCCGGTGGTGTGACCATCAAGGCCGGCAAGCTCCGCGGCGTTGCCTCCAACGGTATGCTTTGCTCCATTGCGGAGTTGGGCCTCACCACCCACGATATGCCCGGCGCCATGGAGGACGGTATTCTGATTCTGAATCACGTAGGTATGGAGGATGCACAGATCGGTGCGGACATCCGTGACGTGCTGATGCTGAAGGACACGGTGGTGGAGTTTGAGATCACCTCCAACCGTCCCGACTGTCTGTCTATGATCGGCCTGGCAAGAGAGTCCGCGGTCAGCTTTGACCGTCCCTGGACCATGCCCACCCCGAAAAAGCCTGCACCCAAGAACGACGGCGATTCCATCGATCGCTATCTGAATGTGGAGATTCGGGAGCCGGAATTGTGCTACCGCTACAGCGCACGCGTGGTAAAGAACGTGAAGATCGCACCCTCCCCCCTGTGGCTGCGGATGCGTCTGCGTGCTGCCGGCGTTCGCCCCATCAACAACATTGTAGATATCACCAACTACGTGATGCTGGAATACGGCCAGCCTATGCACGCCTTTGATTACGCTTGCCTGGACGGCAGCCGTATCATCGTCCGCTGTGCGGACCAGGGCGAGGAATTCGTATCTCTGGATAACGTGCCTCATACCCTGGACAACACCATGCTGGTGATCGCCGACGAGAAGAAGCCGGTGGCACTGGCCGGCGTAATGGGCGGCTTGAACAGCGAGATCACCGACGGCACCGCTACGGTTGTCTTCGAGAGCGCTATGTTCAAGGGCCCCAGCGTTCGTGTTTCCGGCAAGAAGCTGGGTATGCGTACCGAGTCCTCCGCAAGATTTGAGAAGGGACTGGATCGGGAGAATACCATGCCTGCGCTGGACCGTGCCTGTGAACTGGTAGAACTTTTGGGCGCCGGTGAGGTGGTGGACGGCACCATCGATCAGTATCCCAACAAGGCCGAGCCTTTCTCTCTGCCGCTGGAAACCGATCGGATCAATCGATTCCTGGGTGTGGATCTGAGCGAGGAATATATGGCTGAGGTTCTTACCAAGCTGGAGTGCAAGGTGGAGAATGGCATCATCACCGTGCCGACGTTCCGCGATGACCTCCGCTGCCTGAACGATATTGCGGAGGAAGTGCTCCGTATCTACGGCTACACCAAGATTGAGTCCACGCCTCTGTCCGGTACTACCACTCAGGGCGGACGTACTCCCCGTCAGCAGTACGACGTGCTTCTGCGGGACACCCTCTGCGGTATGGGTATGAGTGAGGCGGAGACCTTCTCCTTCATCAGCCCCAAGTATTACGATAAGATCCGCATGGCCGAGGACGATCCCCGCCGTAAGAGCGTGGTGATCTCCAATCCTCTCGGTGAGGATACCTCCGTTATGCGTACCACCGCCATCCCCTCCATGCTGGAGATGCTCCATAACAACTTCGCCGTCCGTAACCGTGACGCCAAGCTCTTTGAGATGGCCAGCATCTATATTCCCCACGAAAACCAGGATGAGCTGCCTGATGAGATGAAGCGTCTGGTAATCGGCTTCTATTTGAACGACGTGAAGGATGCCTCCGGCTTCTACCTGATGAAGGGCTATATCGAGGCCCTCCTGGCAGTCAGCCACGCAAGTGCCGCTGAGTATGCTCTCTGCACCACGGATACAGCCTTCCATCCCGGCCGCTGCGCTACTGTTTCCGTAAACGGTACTGCGATCGGTATCTTCGGTGAGGTACATCCCGAGGTAGCTGCCAACTACGGCATCAGCGCACCCACCTACGTGGCTCAGCTGGACTTTGACGCCATGTTCGACGCACGGATTGAGGTTGTGGAATACGTGGCTCTGCCCAAGTATCCCGCACTGGAGCGTGACTTCTCCTTCGTTTGCGACGAGGAAACGCCCGTTGCACAGCTGGAATCCTGCATGAAGCGGGCCGGCGGCGCACTGCTTGAATCCGTCCGTCTGTTCGATATCTACCGTGGTCCCCAGATCGGTGAGGGCAAGAAGAGCGTATCCTTCGCGGCTATGCTCCGTGCCGCTGAGCGCACACTTACCGATGAGGAAGCCGACGGTGCCGTTAAGAAGATTCTGAAGCGTCTGGAAGCCGAGTGCGGCGCTGTTCTCAGAAGCTGATAATACTGGAAAGAAGGGTAACAATATGAAAGCGTATGAAATGACCATTGCCGGACTGACACGCGCACTGCCCCTTTGCCCCATTGCAGATGATTTGTACATCGGTGCGTTTATCATTTTCGGCGATCCCGAATTGACCACAGCCTGTGCCAAGGAGCTCCTGGCGAAGGCGCCGGAGTACGATTATATGATTACGGCGGAAGCCAAGGGCATTCCGCTGGTACATGAGATGGCACGCCTGGCCGGCAATCAGAAGTACTTCGTGGCCCGCAAGAAGGCGAAGCTGTATATGAAGGATGCCTTCTCCGTAACGGTAAACTCCATCACCACCGAAGGTGAGCAGAAGCTGTATCTGGACGGTGCCGATGCGGAGCTTATGAAGGGCAAGCGGATCGTGATCGTGGATGACGTAATCTCCACGGGCGAATCCCTGGCAGCACTGGAGAAGCTAGTTGTGGCTGCAGGCGGCAACATCGTTGGCCGTATGGCCATCCTGGCCGAGGGCGATGCACAGGATCGCCCGGACCTTACCTACCTGGAGAAACTGCCTCTGTTCCACGGAGACGGATCCATCGTGGCAGGCAGCATTCACGAATAAGTGCATACAAAAAGAGCCGGTTCTGAAGAACCGGCTCTTTTTTGTTTTGGTTTCAGGACATTTTGGCGATCTCCGTTACGGTGATCTTCACTTGAATGAAATTACTGCGGATGGTGATTTCCTTGCCGGGGGCAAGGGAGGTGGTTCCATTCAGAAGGAATCCGTTTTCGCTCATATATCCGTCTACGATCAGTGTGCCCATTACGTCCACGCGGGTAGCATCGCCGTTCTCGGGAGCATATGCCTGCACGTACTTGCCGTTTACGTCCTCAAACATATACACGGCGGGGGTAACGGTGGCGTTTCCTGTGATCTCTCCCAAATACTGACCGGTGGAATCGATATAAAAGATTTCACCGGGAGTCAGATACTCCGTTGAGGAATTGCGGATATTTTCCACTTTGAAAAACACAACGTGCTTTTCCATGGTTACGCTGCCGGACAGAGCGTTATCTGTGCCGATGAACGTGCGGAGTGCCGCACCCGCAATACAAAGAAGCAACGCTATGATGATGAACCAGTCGATGGCGTTCAGTTTCTTTTTGGTGTTTGTAGGATTGGAATTCATAGTATAGTTCCTTTCACGAAGTAGGTATTTCGAGGATTGCTTCGTCGAATCCCGAAATATCGGTCAGGATAGAGCTTGTCTGCATCGTATAATACGGCGATTGCCAGTCGGGCAGATAGGAGGCTGCATTGACAATGATGCCGTAATCGGGCATCACGTCGAAAATCTCCCGGACACCGCTGACGGTATCCGTGAAGGTGGCGCGGATGCAAAGGGAATCCTGCACCGATTCCAGGGCAAGAGTGTACTTACCTTCCTCAGCTTCGGAGATCATCTTTTGCATACGGGCAAGGGAAGGCAGTCCCAATTCTCCCTCGGGAGTAAAGGAGGAATTTTCTCCGCGCTTCAGTATGCGGGAGGAGGAATTCTCTCGTATATAGAAGGTGTCGGCGTTGGCCGTCAGCCGCTTGGGCGTGCTGCTTGCGCTATGGATCTCACCGTGCATTCGGTCGCCGGAAACCAGATAATAAACCTGTGCGACAGTGAATCGGTTATTTCCGTCTGCCCACGTTACCGTGGCGGAGTAGTAATACTTTTCCGGGGGAGCGACGTTCAGCAGCAGATCTCGCAGAGCCTCCGGGGACATATCCAGAAATTTCGTACTGCCCGGATCGCTCATCGGAGCGTGTCCTGTGATAGAGGCAAGGAACTCGTCGGAGAATCCGTCGTCCGGTGTGCCTCCGTCCTCTTTGGCAAAAATCCCTTCCAGAAAGGCGGGAGGAGTCAACACTCGGGTGCTGTACAGCACCGCCATCATCAAAAGGAATGCTGCAAGGATGCCGGCGGTGATCAGGATCGTGCCGGGAACGATGGGAAGCGTGGTAACGTCCGATCGCTGGGAGGTGTTTTGATGTTTCATGGCGTGTTATCCCCATCCGTGCCGGATTCCCCGGACGCATCCGGGGACAATTCCCGTTGTGCTTTCTTGGTGGGAGACAGATGCTCCGGCGGAATATCGTTCGGATCGAAAATACCGGACAGGTATCTGGCGGAGGGATTTTTCATAATCAGGAAATTGATACCGAAGATCAGGATGGCCACGGCTACCAAGGCAAAAGACTTGATGAAACGGGTTTCCTTGAACATGGTATCCGTGAAGGTCAGAGCCACCAGACCCAAAAGACCGCACAGCGCGTAGATGATGCCCACGGCCTCCTTCTGAGTGAAGCCCAGATCGATCAGCTTGTGATGCAGATGTCCCCGATCGGGTGAGAAGGGGCTCTTTCCGTGGAGCAAACGGCGGATGATGGCCCAGCTGGTGTCCAAAATCGGCAAAGCAAAGATGGACAGCGGAATGATGAAAGAGAGCAGGGTGTGCAGCTTGAACAGACCCTCTACCGAGATCACCGCCAGGGTGTAGCCAAGGAACAGCGCGCCCGTGTCGCCCATAAAGATGCGGGCGGGGTGCTTGTTGAAGGGAAGAAATCCGGCGCAGGAGCCGGCCAGAATGGCCGTAGCCAAGGCGGCGGAGAAATCACCCATCAATAAAGTAACGCCCAGAATGGAGAGGGAGCAGATGGCGGATACGCCGCACGCCAGACCGTCCAGACCGTCGATCAGGTTGATGGCGTTGGTCAGTCCGGTGATCCATAAAATGGAGAGAGGGATGCTCCAGGCACCCAAGGATACGATGGTATCACCGACGGTGACAAAATTGATCACAGCGCCATTCAGAACGGCAAAGGTGGCAGCCGCCAGCTGAACCAGCAATTTCACAGCCCAATGGAGGCGGAAGATATCGTCCAGCGTGCCGAGGGCACACAGGAGAAGACCACCGAGGCATATGGAAAGCAGGGTAGAGGAGGGTTCACAGAAGATAACGGCGGTGATGGTGAAGCTGGCGAAGATGGCCAGACCGCCCAGTCGGGGGATCGGCTTTTTATGCATTCTGCGTGCGTCTGCGGGGATATCGATGGCACCGATCTTGTAGGCTAAGACACGGATCGGAGGTGTCAGTGTATACGCCAGCAGAGCCGCACAGATCACGGCAACCAGGCCGTAAATCAGCGGAATTATATTCATAGAGAGTTCCTGAAATTCCTTTCCGACGTCTTACGTTATGAATGTGCTTTCAAGGAGATGCAGTAACCGGTGCCGATAAAGTCGGGCAGAGACAGATATACCTTTTCGCCTACGTAGATGTCGTATCCGCTGATGCTGTAGGAAATGCCGCTGAGAGTGGCATCCGCTTCCACCGTCACGTATACGGTGGATTTGTTATCCACGGTGGTCAGTTCCATCGTGCCGTTTGTCAGGTTTTTGCCCAGGTATACGTAGGGCTGGGTTTCCACAGCCACGATGGTACCGATATTCATTTTTTTGGCGGCATCGACCAGCGTTTCTCCTACGGAGATGTTGTCGCTGAGCCCGTCCTCGACTGCGGTAAGCTCTACCACGTAGGTAATCTTCGTGGTCGGTGTACCTCCCAGGGAGTCCACCGGCGTATTCTCGCTGAAAACGAATACGTACAGAAGGACGGCAGCTACCGCGGCCACAGCCAGCAGGATCAGCACGTCCATAATATTAAATTTCATTTTTCTTTTACGCATGGCGGGAGTCTCCTTTTTTGGATTTACTTACTGCGGGGACACGGAGAGGGATAGCCAGATCGGCTTCTGTTTTGCCAATGGGGGAGTAATTCGTTTTGTCTTTCAGTCGGGTAAGATCGGCTTGTCCCACACGGACGTAAGCCGCACTGAGGCCGGCCACCAGCCAGAACATCAGGTATACGCGGTAATTGTACCAGGTGTAATCCGTGAAGCTTTGGACCAGTACCGCCAGGATACCGCACAAAGGAGCGGCCGCTTCCATACGGAGCTTAGTGATCCGGGAAAGGGTGGCACCCTCCAGCTTACGGGTGGAGTCCTGTCCGGTCAGAACAGTACCCTCCGGGCGGATGGAGGCGGCGATATCCTGCCGCATATCCTCCAGGCGGCGATAGAAGGTGAAATTGTAGCGGAGCAATAGGAAGATAAAAGTGAGGAACAGAATCAACCCCACGATACCGCATTCTACCGTGATCTGCAGATACAGATTGTGGGAATGGGGAGCAGCCTCAATGGCGGCCAGTGAATAGCGGGGATACACGGTGTCCCAGGCAGCTTCGCCGATACCGATGCCGCAGCTCCAGTAATCCTTCAGCATACGCATGGTGCCTCGCCAGATGTTCACACGGTAGGAGGTGGAGGTGTCCGCCAGATTACCGATGCTGGTGAAGCGGGAAACAATGGAAGAGGGAAGCACCAAAGGAAGGAAGGGGATTGCCGCAATGCCGGCGAAGAGCAAATACATAGCCCGGTGGTTCCAGATGAGCAAAAACATCACACCGGCGAAGAGCAGACCCAACCATGCCCCGCGGCTCCAGGTGAGGATGATGCAGAGGCCGCACAAGGCGCAGGCACACAAGGAGAGCCCTTTTCTCGGAGCGCTTCCTTTCGTGACGAGCAGCGCAGCGGCGATGGGAAAGAGCAGTATCAAATATTCCGCCAGCATATTGGGGTTTTCCAAGGTGGAAACCACACGGGCGGAGATGTCCTCAAACATGGAGGAATCCAGCCAGGTATCCGCATCCAGGGATCCGAAGAAATACTGGTAGATTCCGTACAGAGAAACAAGAGAGGCGGCGGCCACGGCGGCCCAGGTGCATCGCATCAGCCATTCTCTTGTGCGGATCAGAGAGACGGTCAGAATGTAGCCGAGAAGGAAGCAGATCAGAACCAAAGCCGGCTTACGGGAGCCTTCCGAGAAGGAAAACAGACCGGCAAAGCCCAGGCAAACGGCGAAGGCAAGAGCAGCCGCATCCACGGGCAGCAGATGGAATTCCCGCTTACCCAACAGAAGCTTAACGCCGTAACAAAGGGCGGTATAGCAAACAAGAGCCACCAGAAGCATAGTGGGCAAGAAGGGCATGGCGATAAACAAAGCCAGCACACCCAATTCCGGTGTGGCGAAGACCCGATAGGCCGCAAACAGTGCCAGTCCCGCCGCGGCTACGTACAACGTGGGAACGAACAGAGTAAGGGAGCCCAGCAGCATGCCGGCGATGAACGCCAGATTGGAACGGCCGGTCTTTCCCTCTGCCCGCAGGGATTCCCGACGGATACCAAGAAGGGTGGCCAGCCGCATACCGAGGGCGGAATTCAGCATTGCCTCGGAGAGCGTCTGCTCGGAGAGCAACAGGGGAACAGCTGCGCCCATACAGCACAGTGCCACCAGAACGTGGGACAACGACGGCGTGCCGGCATCTCCCAACAGAGTCAAAAGGAAGGTGGCGGTGGCATAGATGCCGAAGGTGAGAAGAAACGTACCGTACACACGCAAACGGCAGCGCAGAAGGTAATCGGCCAGCCGGCGCACCAGATTGACGGCACAGCACTCATCCAGCCGACGGGATACCAGTCGGCGCATAGGCGTGATGAGGTAGCGGTGAACCCGACCCTCCCCGCGAGAGGTGGAAGGGGTATCGGAATAGGCGGAAAAGGCGGTGCCGAACAGACCGGTCTTCAGCCAGGTGTATATTTTCTTTGAGAAGCGATCGATGGCGGACAGGATCACACTGGACCGCAGGACGCCCGTTGCTTTCTTACGGTTCGATGCATTGGTGGGTTTGGCCAAGGAGCATTGCCTCCTCTCCGGTAAAAATATATATACATCTTATATTATACCGCATAATTGTGTACAATTCAACGGCAAAACAGAATCTGGGAGAATAATTGTCCCGGTTTTTGGAAAAAACGCAAAAAATAGCCGGGACACGTGCTGCCGTGCCCCGGAAGGGAGTGTTTATTGATTGAGAAAATGCTGCAGGCCCATACGGTATCCGTCGAATCCGTGGCCGGCGATGGTCTTCTCCGCTACCAGCGATACGAAGGAATGACGGCGGAATTCTTCCCGTTCATTCACGTCGGAGATATGTACCTCCACTGTGGGAATGGATACGGCCTTCAGTGCATCCAGGATCGCCACGCTGGTGTGGGTGTAGGCTGCCGGATTGATGAGGATTCCGTCGAATACTCCGTAGGCCTCCTGGATCTTGTCCACGATCACGCCTTCGTGATTGGATTGGAATAGTTCGATTTCCAATCCTAACTCCTGTGCCCAATCGGTGATCTGGCGGCACAGATCCGCATAGGTACCCCGTCCGTAGATATCCGGCTCCCGGATGCCCAGCATATTCAAGTTCGGTCCGTTGATAACGAGTATTTTCATATAGACCCTCCCGTGTTTTCTTTGGCGAGTTTTACTGCTGCCAGGACAGCATCTGCCGTTTTCCTCGGATTCTCCAGGGTATCCGCCCGGGTATCTGCCCACGCCTCGTACAGCGGCAATCGTTTTTCATACAGAGCCTCTACACCCACCGACTGGCTGAGGGGGCGGCCGGCGGAGGACAATTCCTCAAGAGGACGACGAAGGAAGACAACGGTGCCGTTTTGGTGAAGCGGAGCGTAATTCTCCGTTCTTGTTACCACGCCGCCGCCGGTGGCGATGACGTATCCGCTCAGCTTGCCCAGACGGCAAATCGCTTCGTGCTCGATTTGGCGGAAAGCATCCTCACCGTCCTCCCGGATGATCTCGGCCGGCGTGCGGCCGCTCAGGCGGACGATCTCCTCGTCCGTGTCCGCAAATTTCTTTCCGGTACTATTCGCCAGGGTTCTGCCTACTGTGGACTTGCCACAGCCGGGCATACCGACGAGAATGATGTTTTCCATATCGTTGCGCATTTGCGCCGTGACGGAATCTATAAGGGAATCGGGCCGGGTGGTGTCGAAGAACAACTCGCTGGCCCGCTTGGCCTGGGCCACCAGCATAGTCAGACCGCCCGCTGAGGGGATGCCCCGCCCCTCGGCCTGCTGAAGCAGCGCCGTGCGGCGAGGATTGTAGATTACGTCCGCCACGCCGGACAGGTGGGGGAACACCGACAGATCCACGGGGCATTCCCCATTGTTTGGGTACATCCCCACGGGGGTGGTGTTGATGATCACGTCCGCGTCGGCGTGATCGGCGATGTTTTCGTAATTGTTCTCCCCGGTACGGGAGATGACCACGGGCGTGCCGCCCCGATCCGTTACCACGGCCACCGCGGTAAGGGAGGCGCCGCCGGAGCCGAGGATCAGGCATTTTTTGCCCGCCACGTCAATTTTTGCCCGGTCCAGCATGTGCGAAAATCCGTAGTAGTCCGTGTTGTCGCCATACAGACTTCCGTCAGAACGGCGGAGGACGGTGTTCACCGAACCGATCTTTTTTGCCGCGTCGGAGATTTCGCTGAGATAGGGAATCACGGACTTTTTGTAGGGGATCGTCACGTTGATTCCCGCAAAATCTCCCTCGGTGAGAAAGGCGGACAGATCGGATGGCGCTACCTCAAACAGGCGATATTCATAATCACCCAGGGCGGCGTGAATGGCGGGGGAGTAGCTGTGGGTGAGATGCTCGCCCAGCAGACCGTAGATTTTCTTTTCCATATTAACCGATAGTTTCGGCGTAGGTGCCGAGATATTTGAATTCTTCGCTGTCGGACTCCAATTCGGAGATCAACTCCAGAAGCTCCGGCGAATAAGGGGATCCCTCGATATCGAAATAGAACATGAACTCAAACTCCCGCTCGGGCAGAGGACGGGATTCCAGCTTCAGAAGGTTCAGCCCCAAAGCGTTGATTCTTGCCAGTACGTTGTACAGCGCACCGGGCTTGTGGGGGGTAACCAGCATGATGCTGGTGCGATCTGCACCGGGATAAATCTGAGGATTCTTTGCTACGCAAATGAAGCGGGTGTAGTTGTTGCTCTTGTCCTGCACGGAGTTTGCCAAAGCGCAGAGACCGTACAGCTCGGCACAGTCACGGGAGGACAGCGCTGCCACGTCCCCTCGCTCGGATTCCGCCACCATACGGGCGGCAACAGCCGTGTTGGGGCAAACGGTCACCTTCACGTCCTTCAGTGTCCGCAAAAAGGCGGCGCACTGATCGATGGCCTGCTCGTGGGAGAAGATCTCCCCAATATCACTCAGCTTCGTGCCGGGCTTGGAGAGCAGATTGTGGTCGATCTTCACCCGCATGGAGCGGACGACGTACAGATTGTGATCCACCATCAGATCGTATACCCGCTTCACGGAGCCGGCGGTGCTGTTTTCGATGGGCAATACGCCGTATTCGCACATGCCGGATTCAATGGCGGCAAACACGCCGTCGAAGGAGGAGAAGTACAAAATCGAGGGGATTTTGAACATCTTGGACGCGGCGATCTGGGAGTACGCACCCTCCACGCCCTGGCAGGCGACCCGCGCCTTTTCGGGGAACAGCTTGGCGGTGGTTTCCCGTGTGTTTTCCACAATCGCGGCGTATTTGCTCTCGGGGGACAGCTTTTTGTGCTGATAGGAGCGGCTCAGGGACAGAATGGTGGAGTAGAGCACCACGGCGTATTCGTCCAGATCCTCCCCGGCCTGACGGGCAATATTGGCCAGCAATTCCCGCTCACGGGCGGCATCCAGCACGGGCAGGCCGTTTTTTCTCTTGTATTCCGCCACGTTGCTGGACACCTGCATGCGGCGCAGGAAAAGATCCAGCATCTCCCGGTCGATTTCGTTGATTTGTTCTCTCAGTTCCATAAGATCCATGATAGTTACCTCGATATTATAAAAGCATCGGATCCAGCAGCGCGTCCAGAATAGCCAGAGCCGCCACCGCTTCGATCACGGGGACGGCGCGGGGGGCGATGCAGGGATCGTGTCGGCCGCCGATGACCAGTTTGGCACTCTCCATCCGGGACAGGCTGACGCTGTCTTGTTCCTTGGCGATGGAGGGGGTGGGCTTGACAGCACAGCGGAAGAGGAGGGGCATACCGTTGGTCATGCCGCCCTGAATGCCGCCGCTGTGATTGGTGGCGGTGAAGATCCGCTTCCCGTCGGTGAGAAAGGGATCGTTGGCTTCGGAGCCTCGCATTCGGGCGATCTCAAATCCTGTGCCAAATTCGATTCCCTTGACTCCGGGCACGCCGAAGAGCAGATGGGAGATGCGGTTTTCCATTCCCCAAAACATATGCTCACCCAGGCCTGCCTTCAGCCCGATGGCGGCACACTCGATCACACCGCCGACGGAGTCGCAGTCCATACGGGCTTCGTCGATCAGCGCTTTCATTCTCTCGCCGGCTTCGGGATCCAGGGTGGGAAAATCATGGGAAAGAACTGTCTCAAAATCCTGTGCCGATACGGTAACGGGATCGAAGGATCGATCCTGTACGTCACCTACGGAGGCGATGTGAGCACCGATGCGGATACCCTGTCGGGACAGGATCTGGAGGGCGATACCGCCGGCGATACAGAGGGGGGCCGTCAGCCGACCGGAAAAGTGGCCGCCGCCCCGCAGATCCACCGCGTCGCCGTATTTCATCACGGCGGCAAAATCCGCGTGGGAGGGACGGGGCACGTCCGGGACGGCAGGGTAATCCCCGGAGCGCATATTGGTGTTGTAGATCACGGCCTCCAGCATCTCGCCGTCCAGCGTGTCGTTTACCACACCGCTGAGAAAATGGGGCGTGTCCGCTTCTTTTCGCTGGGTGCCGTATTTGGTGGATCCCGGCGCACGGCGGGCAAGAAAGGCATGGAGGTCGTCCGTATCGATCTTCTCGCCGGAGGGCAGGCCGATCAGGCGGACGCCGATCTTCTCATCGTGGGATCCGCCGTAGATTTCCAGGTGCAGATTGCGTAAAAACGGATGGTTCATCGGATGTCCTCCTTTTCGTCGAATCGGCCGCCCAATGCGGCAACGTGGGATGTAAAGTCAGGGTAGGATTTACCTATCGCCTGTGCGTCGGTAACGGATACCGGTTCCCCCGCATAGAGGGATGCCACAAAGGCGCACATCACCAGTCGGTGATCCCGGAAAGAGGAAACGGTACCGCCGGAGAGAGGCCGGCCGCCGCGGATCACGATGGCGTTTTCGTCGGAGGTAATATCCGCACCCAAGGTGCGCAGCAGCTGGGTCACGGAGGCAACCCGATCGCTTTCCTTGATGCGAAGACGGGCAATGCCCGTGATGCGGGTCTCCCCCTCCGCTCTCGCTGCCACGGCAGCAATGACAGGCACCAGATCGGGGATCTGAGATGCATTTAGGCAAATGCCGTGTAAAGGGGCAGGGGATACGGTGACGGCATCACCGTCCACCGTTACGTTGGCACCGAACTGACGCAGCACGTCCACGATGCGCCGGTCGCCCTGGGGGGAGTGTATATCCAATCCTGTGACGGTAACGGGCCCGGTGCCCACGGCTCCGGCCGCCAGCCATAGGGCGGCGTTGGACCAATCTCCCTCCACGGTGATCCGGCGGGGGGATTGGTATCCGCCCGGGTGTACCGCATAGGTTTTTCCGTCGGAAGATGTATTTATGCAAATGCCGAATTTGGCCATAGCGTCCGTGGTGATGCGGATGTAGTCGGCGGATTCTACGGTTCCCGTCAGGGATATTTGCGATTCGCCGTCCATCAGGGGCATAGCCATCAGCAGCCCACTGATAAACTGGGAGGAAACGCTGCCGTCGATCTCATACCGGCCGGCGGTAATCTGCCCGGTGAGAGGCAGGGGCTCCGTTTCGGGATCCTTCGGCAAAACAGCGCCGTGGCGGATCATCTCTTCATACAAGGGGGAGAGTGGACGCCGGGGGAGTCTGCCATGGCGGATAAAGCGGGCGGGGATGCCCAATGCCGCCGTCAGAGGCAGAAGAAATCGCAAGGTGGATCCGGATTCGCCGCAGTCCAGGGCGGCGTCCGAGGACTTTTCGGTGGCAGGAATGACGGTAAATCCGTCCTCGGTGCGTCGGATATCCGCACCCAAAGCGCGAAGGCAGCGTGCCGTTGCGGCGATGTCCTCGCTGATTGTGGGGCAAAGGATTTCCGTGGGCGCATCCGCAAACGCGGCGCAGATCAAAAGACGGTGCGCCGCCGATTTGGAGGGAATGGCGCTGATCCTGCCGCCCCGGATGGGGGCATGAAAGGTGAGAGTCATACCTGACCTCCCGACAAAAAGGCGGGCAGATCCGCAACGGGAATCCGCTTCAGTGTGCAGGCGCCGATGCCGGTGGGCAGAACCACGTCTATGTGGTCGCCTTCCCGCTTTTTATCGCGGGTGGCCGCTTCGTAGAGATCCCCGATGCCGTACTTCGTTTCCTTGGGAAGGTTGTATTTTTTCAAAAGAGCACAGAGTGCTGTCAAAACTGTTTCGGGGCACAAACCTTGACCGATGGCGTACCGGGTAGCAATCACCATACCGATAGCCACGCCGTGGCCGTGCATCAGAGAAAATTCCGAGCGGAGCTCGATGGCGTGTCCCGCCGTGTGGCCGAAATTCAGATGCTTCCGTACACCGTGATCCGTTTCATCCTCCTCAACGATCCGTGCCTTCTGGGCCACGCACCGGGCGATGACGGTTTCCATATCCGGCGCTCCGGCTGCCTCCAGTACAGAGAACAGATCCGCGTCACCGATGACGGCGTATTTGATTACCTCGGCAAAGCCGTCGGCGAGGATTTCCGGCGTCAGGGTATTCAGCGTATCGGGATCGCACAGCACCAAGGAGGGATGGTGGAAGGCTCCCGCCAGATTCTTGCCTGCGGGCAGATCCACGGCGGTCTTGCCGCCCACGGAGGAATCCACGCAGGAGAGCAGGGTGGTGGGAATGCCTACGTAGCGGATGCCCCGCAGATATACGGCGGCGGCAAAGCCGGCCAGATCCCCTACCACACCGCCGCCCAAAGCGCAGACGATGTCGGTGCGGGTAAAGGCGTTTTCCGCCAAAGCGTTCAGCAGGCCGATCAGCGAGTCGGTGTTTTTGGAGGCTTCCCCGTGGGGGATAACGAATTCCGCCGTATCCAGTCCGGCCCCGTGGAGGGACGTAAGCAAAGTATCCCCATAGAGGGAGCGGACGGTATCGTCGGTAACCACCATCACGCGGCATTGTCCCATGATATTGCGGATGTGCTCGCCCGCCCGGGCAAGGATGCCGGACTCGATGTGAATATCGTAGGGGCGGGACAGCTGTACGGTAATCGTTTTCATAAGATCTTCCTTATTTTCCGTCAATGGATTCTTTAGCCTCACGGCCGTCTTTCAAAAGGGTACGGGTGGTGTCTGTGTCCCCGTTCCGTATGGCATCCCGATACTCGGTGAGGGACGCGATCAGCGTATCCAGCTCCGATACCAGATGCTCTTTGTTCTCGATGAACAACTCGCTCCACATCTCTTCGTTCAGTCGGGCTACCCGGGTCAAATCCTTGTAGGAACCGGCGGAGAATCCCTTGTGGGAGCGTGCCGTGGGTGATTTCACGTAGGCGTTGGACACCACGTGCGCCAGCTGGGAGGTGAAGGCGATCATCTCGTCGTGCTGATCCGCCGTGGTCACGGTCATACGGCCGAATCCGGCGGGAGCCAGTGCCTTCTTTACCCGATCGAGAAGAAATATATCGTCAAAGGTAGGGGGAACCAGCACCATGGACGCTCCGTGGAACAGATTCTCTCTTGCGTGCTTGAATCCGGAATATTGGGTGCCCGCCATAGGATGGCCGCCCACGAAGGTGAAGCCGTGCTGTCCGGCCAGAGCAAATCCAATGCGGCATACGGTGCGCTTGGTGCCGCACAGATCGATCACCAAAGCATCCTTTGCGATGAGAGGGGCAATATCCTTCATATATTCAATAGCCGCCTGTGGATAAAGAGCGATAAGAATTAAATCACAGGAGGGAATCGTGTCGGCAGTCAGTACTCCGTCCACAACTCCCTGCAGACGGGCGTATTCCACGATGGTGGAATCCCGGTCTGCCGCCAGGACGACGGCGTCGCTGTTCTTTTTGTATGCCTTTGCCATGGATCCGCCGATCAGGCCGAGGCCGATGATGCCGACGGTCATGCCCGCACCACTTCCAGAATCCGCTTTACGTCTTCGGCAACCTGCCCGAACTGCTCGGGTGTCAGGGACTGGGGACCGTCACAAAGGGCGTGCAGAGGATCGTTGTGCACCTCGATCATCAGACCGGCCGCACCGCAGGCAGCCGCGGCGTAGGCCATGGGCTTTACGTACCGTGCCACACCGGTGGCATGGCTGGGATCCACGATCACGGGCAGATGACTCAGCTCTTTCAGAACGGATACGGCGGACAGATCCAGGGTATTGCGGGTGTAGGTTTCAAAGGTGCGGATGCCGCGCTCGCACAAAATTACGTTTTCGTTACCGCCGGCCATAATGTACTCGGCGCTCATCAGCCATTCCTTCAGCGTGTTGGCAAGGCCCCGCTTCAGAAGGATAGGTTTGTTGGTCTTGCCCAGTTCCTTGAGAAGCTCAAAGTTCTGCATGTTCCGCGCGCCTACCTGGATCACGTCCACGTCTTCGAAGAGGGGAAGATGGTTGGCGTTCATGATTTCCGTAACGATGGGCAGGCCCGTCTCCTTTTTTGCCTCCAGAAGAAGCTCGATTCCCTCGGCCTTCAAACCCTGGAAATCGTAGGGAGAGGTGCGGGGCTTAAAAGCACCGCCGCGGAGCATGGTGGCGCCCAGACGCTTGACCTCGCGGGCGATGCCGATCAGCTGCTCCTCGCTTTCTACGGAGCAGGGGCCGGCGATGAAGGTAAAGATATCGCCGCCCACGGAGGTATCGCCCACCTTGACGACGGAGTCGTCGGGGTGGAACTTGCGGTTGGCGCTCTTGAAGGGCTCGCTGATGCGGGTGACGGATTCCACCACCTCCAGACCGGCGAGAAGATCGCCGTCGATCTTGGCGGTGTCACCGATCAGGCCGAGAACCGTCTGATATTCACCGCGGGAGATGTGTACGTCCAACCCGACGGAGCGGATCCACTCTACGATATTCTGAATTTGTGTTTCGGTGGCGGTATTTTTCAAAACGGCTATCATAATTGTTCCTCCGGTTAGGTATAATACTTTCTGTAAGTTGTCGGATAAAAAATGAAGCCTCACAGCGCATTCACTGTGAGGCTTTCCCAAAAAACGGAATCGGTGGGATGACCCATATTCGCAGTAAAAATTACGCAACAAATCACTCTTACTTTTTTACGATGTAATAAAAGTAAAAGTAATAAAATGCGTATGCGAATACGTTTCTCATCTTTTTACGCTTCTCCGTGTGTATATTCACCCTAAGGTTGGTTTCATTATAGCACCCGGAGATGGGACTGTCAAGGCATTGTGCGAAAAAAACGGCGTGTAGACGATAAAAAACAATGTGTCCGGATGCATTTTTATGCACCTATGTAAAAACAATGTTGTTTTTACAATAAATTCAAAATTGTTGTATTGACAATAATTTTGCACTGTGGTATACTGTTCCGGAAATGGAAAATCACCGGATTGCGGAGGTTTTAAGTTATGGAAAAAATGGTTTACAATATACGGGATATTTTGACGTTCCGGGATCTGATCGGCGGCAGTGCCGAGTTGTACGGCGATTTGTGCGCCTTCACCTTCCGCGAGGGAGACGGTGTGCGTCAGATCACCTACGGTGAGGCATACTCCGACGTCCGGGCCTTTGCCGCCTATCTCAACTCCCTTGGGTTGAATGGCAAGAAGGTGGGCGTTATGGGCAAAAACGGCTATGCCTGGGCGCTGACGTACTTGGCGGTAACCTGCGGTGTGGGCGTGATCGTGCCCATCGATCGGGAATTGAAGGCGGAGGAGCTTCGGCACGTGGTGGAGCATTCCGAGCTTTCCGCCATTGTGTATCTGCCTGATGTTTCGGATAAAGTGGAGAATCTGCCGGGGGATTTTCTTCGGCTCAGTACTGCATCGATGGGGGAATATATCGCCGCCGGCGAAACCCTGCGGGCTATGGGCGATACCTCCTATGAACAGCATCACGTGGATCCTCACGAGATGAGCATCCTGCTCTATACCTCCGGCACCACCGGATTGGCCAAGGGCGTGATGCTGTCCCAGTATAATATCTGCTCCAACATTATGAACGTGCTTCGCCGCATCTCCGTGGGGCCCTCTGATCGGCTTCTGTCCATCCTTCCCTTGCATCATACCTACGAATGTATGGCGGGATTTTTGGCGCCCATCTACGCCGGTGCCAGCGTGGCGTACAACGATTCCCTCCGTCGCCTGACGGAGGATTTCAAGCTGTTCTCTCCCACCGTGCTGGTGGCGGTGCCCCTAGTGCTGGAAACTCTCCGCAACAATATTATCAAGCGATACGGTAAGATAAAGGGCGGTAATGCGCTCCTTGCCGTACAGCGGCGGGTGTCCGATGCGGCCCGTGTCCTTCATCCCGATGCGGGACGGAAGATCTTCTCTACGGTGTCGGACGCCTTCGGCGGACGGCTGACCCGGATCCTCTCCGGTGCGGCGCTGCTCCCCGAGCACGTCCATCGGGATATGGAACGGTTCGGCTTCAAGGTGTATATTGGCTACGGCCTGACGGAAACCTCCCCTGTTTGTATCATGCATAACGACTTCTACCGTTCCCCCGACGATATCGGCTATCCCATCGTGGGCGGACAGGCGAAATTGGTGGATCCCGATGAGAACGGCGTGGGCGAGCTGGCCTACCGGGGTGCCAACGTGATGCTGGGCTATTATAAAAATCCCGAGGAAACGGAGAAGGTGCTGCGGGACGGATGGTTCCACACCGGCGATCTGGCGCGGGTGAAGGAAAACGGTGCCTATCAGATCACCGGCCGCAAAAAGAGCATGATCGTCACCCAGAACGGAAAGAAGATCTTCCCCGAGGAGCTGGAGTTCTATCTGGCGCAGAGCGACGTGGTGGCGGAGTGTATGGTCTACGGTGAGGAGGGCGAGCACGACGTGGTCGTCACCGCCGCCGTGTACCCCAATTATCCCGTGATTGAGGAGAGTCTGGCCGGAGAGGGAATCCATCCCGGTGACGATAATTACGACAGCCGGGTACGGGAGATCATCACGAAAGCGGTGAAAGAGGTCAACGAGAAACTGCCCTCCTTCCGCCGCATTATGAAGATCTATATCCGAAAAACGGAGTTTGTGAAAACCACCACCCGCAAGATCAAGCGCACCGACGAAAACCGGGGCGAGTGAGCGAGGCGTATTCAGATAACTAAATGATAAACAAAAAAGGCTGTCCGTTGAGGACAGCCTTTTTCTCTCAAATCACCTTATATCCGGCAGCTTCGATGATCTCCTTCAGCTTCGCGTCGGAGATATCCTCTTTCAGTGTCAGTACCGCGGTGCCGCTTTCGTGGCTGACCAGGGCGGATTCCACCTCGGGCAATTCCTCCAGCGTCTTCTTTACCCGTGCCTCGCAGTGGGGGCACATCATGCCTTCAATTTTCAAAGTCTTTTCCATAACCGTATCTTCCTTATTTATTTGGGTTTGTTTTATCGTATTCTGACGGATCTTCCGATCCCGATCCGCGCGGCGGATGTTGACCAGATTCAGTCGCAGGGCGTTGCTCACCACGCAGAAGCTGGACAGGCTCATAGCGGCGGCGCCGAACATGGGATTCAGCTGCCACTGGAAGGCGTGAATGAACACGCCCGCCGCCAAGGGAATGCCGATGGCGTTGTAGAAAAACGCCCAGAACAGATTCTCGCGGATGTTCGTCAAAGTGGCACGGCTCAGTCGGATGGCTGCCGGCACGTCGGACAAGCG
>JBGVKV010000006.1:0-9990 GCA_045123975.1 Eubacteriales bacterium
CGGCACTGATTCTTCTGCAGTTAGCTCTGTTGTTCTTTGCCGCTGTCCGGTTTACGGAATACTTTGTATTTTACTATTTGATCTCCACAGTATTGGCCGTTGTGCTGACGTTGGTCATTGTGAGCCGGAAGGATGGGGCAGAATATAAAATTGCGTGGCTGGTCACGGTGCTTCTGATTCCTGTTTTTGGCGGGCTTTTGTATCTGATTTTCAGTGGCAACCGTATGTCTGAGCACAAGAAAAGAAAAATGGCCCGTATCAACGAGGCCACGCGAAATACATTGAAGACGGATGCATCTCCGGCGGATGCCATATACGCGGATTGTCCCGCTGCCGGATTCCAAAGCCGCTATATCGAAAACACCGCGGTTTGTCCTCCGTTCGGTAATACCGAGGTGAAATATTTTCCTTTGGGCGACGACATGTTTCCCGCATTTTTGGAAGAGTTGGAGCGGGCAGAGAAGTATATTTTCCTCGAATACTTTATCATCGCCGAAGGACGGATGTGGAACACTATCCTCGAGATCCTCAAGAGAAAAGCCGCCCAAGGTGTGGACGTTCGGGTAATCTACGACGATATGGGATGCATTATGCTTCTTCCCCGTAATTATGCCAAGCAACTGCGGGAATGGGGCATCCGCTGTCATGTGTTCAACCGGTTTATTCCCGTTTTATATGCCCGGCTCAACAATCGGGATCACCGGAAAATCGGTATTATCGACGGAAAGGTGGCCTTTACCGGCGGCATCAACCTGGCTGATGAGTATATAAACGAAAAGAATCGGTTCGGGCATTGGAAGGATAACGCGGTTATGCTTCGCGGCGACGCCGCCTGGAGCATGACGGTCATGTATCTCACCATGTGGGATTACCTGGATAAAGCGGGCGCGGCCGCCCAGTCCTATGAGCATTACCGCCCGGCGGATTACGGTGCTCCCGTTGCCGATGCGTCCGGATGGGTGCAGCCCTATACCGACAATCCGCTGGACAGCGAGCCGGTGGGACAGACCATCTACCTGAATATGATCAATCGGGCAGAGCGGTACGTGTACATTATGACGCCCTATCTGATCATCGATGGTCAGCTGGAATCCGCTCTCTGCAATGCGGCACGGAGCGGTGTAGACGTGCGGATTATGACACCGGGTGTGGGCGATAAGTTCATCGTATACGAAACGTCCAAATCCTATTATGAGAATCTGATCCGCCACGGCGTAAAGATCTACGAATATTCCCCCGGATTTTTGCACGCGAAGACTTTCATCTGCGATGATAAATACGCCACTGTCGGAACGGTCAATCTGGACTTCCGCAGTCTGTATCTTCATTTTGAATGCGGTGCCTGGATGTACCGCACAGCGGTAATCGGGGATATCAAATCGGATTTTGATGAAACCTTCCCCAAGTGCCGTGAAATACGGCTGGAGGATTGTAAGAAGAGCTTCGCCAGGGAGTTGTTCCGTGCTGTGATGGCGCTGATCGCTCCGATGATTTAGACTTGGTCGGGAAAACCGTGCTGGCGAAGCACCTCATATACCCCAACCGCCACAGCATTGGACAGATTGAGACACCGCTGTCCGGCCCGCATAGGCAGGCGTACACAGCGCTCAGGATGCTGTGCGGTAAATTCCGTGGGCAAGCCGGCCGTTTCCTTGCCAAAGAAAAGATATACGTTTTCCGGATACTGAATACTTGTGTAGGCCTGTTTGGTTTTGGATGTAAAACAGTAAAAATCCGCATCGGGATGCTTTGAAAAGAAATCGCTGAGACCATCGTAATAGGTGATGTCCAGACTGTCCCAATAGTCCAGTCCTGCTCGCTTCAGCTTGGCACTGTCAATGGCAAAGCCCAAAGGACGGATCAGATGAAGTGATGCGCCGGTGGCGGCACAGGTGCGGGCAATGTTGCCGGTGTTCTGTGGAATTTCCGGTTCCACCAGTACGATGTTTACTTTTCCCATATGTATCCTCACACAAAAATATAATGACCGGGCTCATGTACACAGCAGGCCAATGTACCATTCCGATTTGTGAAATGCTGTGTACATTATACTATACGTGGACCAGAATTGCAAGAATGCCTTGTTTTTGCAAGGATTTTGCGGCTTTTTATAATAAATTTACAATTCATCAACGCAATCCGGGTAAAAATGTAGTATACTAAATAAGATAAGTAAAAATAACCTTATTCCGATAAAAATATTTTGAGAGGACGGCGTCCTTCGGGCGCCACCGGCAATCATGAGTTTAATTACAAAACTGTTTGGAACATACAGTGATCACCAGATCAAAAAGATCCGTCCCACCCTTATCCAAATCAACGATTTGGCGGAGCAGTACCGCCGCCTTTCCGACGCGGAGATGGCAGAGGTGACAGCAAAATTCAAGCGCAGTATTGCAGACGGCTCCTCCTTGGATGACGTTTTGCCCGATGCCTACGCCCTCGTTCGCGAGGCGGCAGATCGCGTTTTGGGCAAGCGTCCCTTTGACGTGCAGGTACTCTGCGGTATTCTTTTGCATCAGGGACGTGTGGCGGAGATGAAGACCGGTGAGGGTAAGACTCTGGTGGCCACCCTTCCGTCCTATCTGAACGCTTTGTCCGGTAAAGGTGTGCACGTGGTTACCGTCAACGAATACCTGGCACGGCTGGGCTGTGAGGAAATGGGACGTATCCATGAGTTCCTCGGCTTGTCCACCGGCCTTGTGATTCACGATCAGAGCCGCGCTCAGAAGCAGTACGCATACAATTGCGATATTACCTACGGTACCAATAACGAGTTTGGTTTTGACTATCTGCGTGACAATATGGCGCTCTACAAGGAGTACCAGGTGCAGAGAGGTCACAACTTTGCTATCGTGGATGAGGTGGACTCCATTCTCATCGACGAAGCCCGTACACCGCTTATTATCTCCGGTGCCGGTGAAAAGATCGACGAGCTGTATGACCGTGCGGACAAGTTCGTGCGCACTCTGTCTAAGTTTGTGATCAAGGAGCTGGACTCCAAAGAAGATCACGACGATATAGCCGCAGATTATATCGTAGACGAAAAAGCCCGTAATACTACAATGACGGCATCCGGTATTGAGAAAGCGGAGAAATTCTTCGGTATTGAAAACTTCTCCGATCCCGAGAATGCGGAGATCTCCCATCATATATATCAGGCACTTCGCGCCTATGGTGTTATGAAGCGGGATATCGATTACGTGGTCAAGGACGATGAGGTTCTTATCGTTGATTCCTTCACGGGCCGTATTATGCCCGGTCGTCGTTTCTCTGACGGCTTGCACCAGGCTATCGAGGCCAAGGAGCGTGTGGAAATCCAGAAGGAAAACCGCACGGTGGCTACGATTACCTTCCAGAACTATTTCCGTATGTATAAAAAGCTGTCCGGTATGACCGGTACGGCTCTTTCCGAGGAAAACGAGTTCCGTGAGATCTACAATCTGGACGTGGTGGAAGTGCCCACCAATAAGCCGATGATCCGCACGGATCACCCGGACGCAGTGTATAAATCAAAGAAGGGTAAGGATGAGGCGATCATCCGCCAGATCAAGGCCTGTCACGAAAAAGGACAGCCCGTTCTTGTGGGTACGGTTTCCATTGAGAAGTCCGAGGAATTGTCCCACAAACTGAAAATGAATGGTATCAAGCATACCGTCCTCAATGCCAAATTCCATGAGCGTGAGGCCGATATCGTGGCCCAGGCAGGTAAACTGGGGGCCGTTACCATATCCACCAATATGGCGGGACGTGGTACGGATATCCTCCTCGGCGGTAATGCGGAATATCTGGCGAAAGCAGAGATGCGTAACCGCGGCTATGAGGAAGACGTGATTGCCCTCGCTACCGGCTCCTCCCAGTCCATCAGCGAAGAAGCGATGGCGGCACGGGAGGTCTTCCGTGAACTCTATAAGAAATATCAGGAGCAGATCAAGCCCGAGGCAGAAAAGGTTTGTGCCGCTGGCGGTTTGTTCGTCATCGGTACGGAGCGCCATGAGAGCCGCCGTATTGATAACCAGCTCCGCGGTCGATCCGGACGTCAGGGAGATCCCGGCGAATCCCGGTTCTTCCTCTCTCTTGAGGATGATCTGATGCGCCTGTTCGGCAGCGAGCGCATCATTGGTCTTGTAGACCGTCTTGGCCTGCAGGATGATGAGCCCATTGATGCCAAGATCCTCTCCGGCTCCATTGAGAGTGCGCAGAAGCGCCTGGAGGATAACAACTTTGAGCGCCGTAAGAACGTCCTCTCTTATGATGACGTGATGAATCAGCAGAGAACCTTGATCTACAAGGAGCGCGGCGCTGTGCTGGATGGCGGCAATATGCAGAGTAAGATCCGTTCCATGATCCATGACACCATCAGCGGCGCAGTGGATCAGTATCTCCACGAGGATGATATCTCCCTATGGGATGTGGATGGCCTGCGCGCTAAGTACAGAGGCCTTCTGTGCAACGATGATGATTTCCAGGTAATTACGGGCACTCCGCTGGAAGCCCGTGAGGCAATTCGTGATGAGCTTCTTTCCCGCGCACAAAAGCTGTACGATTTCAAGGAGAAGCTGTTCGGTGAGGAAGAATTCCGTGAAGTGGAGCGTGTAGTACTGCTCCGTAACGTGGACCAGAAGTGGATGGATCATCTGGAAGCAATGGACAGCTTGATGGAGAGCATCGGCCTGCAGGCATACGCCAACCGTAATCCTATCAGCGAGTACCGCATCCAGGGTGCAGATCTGTTTGACGAAATGATCGGCGAAATCCGTGAGGGAACGGTTCGTATGATGCTGTCCGTTATGCCTAAGTCGCAGAACGTGCAGCGTGTACAGGTCGTAAGAGAAGCGGCTCCCGGCGGCCAGAGACTGCGCCGTCCCGTAGGGCCTCTGGCCAACCAGGGCAATCCCGCGGCCGCTATGCCCAACCGCCCTGTTGTGAATAAAGGGCCCAAGGTGGGACGCAACGATCCCTGTCCCTGCGGCAGCGGAAAGAAATACAAAAAATGCTGCGGAAGCGACGCTGGCTCCCAAGGCGAGGAATAATTTGAGATTTTCTGAGATTGGCGGTGATATTCCGTGGGATTCGGCTATTTGCTGATCGGATATATTTTTACGTTTTTGTTTTCCTTGTCCAACGTATATTTCTTCGCGGATATCATCGGCACGATTCTTATGATGATCGGTTTGTCCAAGCTGTCGTGGCACGGTAAGAATTTTCTCCGTGCCATGCAGGTGGATATCCTTCTTTTGGTGCTTTGCTTTGCCCGGGCGATGCTGATGATCTTCCGTGTCATTACGGGGGAGGGAATCCTTTCAACGGTGATGACGGTGGCCATTGCCGCCGTGGGCCTGGTGCTGCAATTCTTCATTTTTGCCGGAATCCATTATCTGGCGATGGACGTTGAGCTGGAAAAGGAATCAATGCGGGCCAAACGAAGCATCGTGCTGGTTTTCACCTACTACATACTTCACATTGCCGTGTTGCTGATCGGTCCGGCGCTGGGCAATACGGTGGGCAATATTGCCGCACTCTGCATCTTCCTGTACGGATTGATTGCCTTGATCTATAACACGATCCTGATTCATTCCTGCTATTGCCGTATCTGCCTGAAGGGGCAGGAGCACGGCGAGCGCACCCGCTCAAAATATGAATGGGTCAACCGTTGGAATGAAAAAACGGATTCCATTTTGGATAACGCGTATATGCGCAAAAAATCCCCCGAGAAGGAATCGGAGGAGGAGCCGGGATATATGCGCGTCAAGAGAAAGAAAAACAAACGGAAGTAAGGAGAACGTATATGGGTATTGCTTACATATTGGCAGGCGTTTTCTTTCTGTTCAATCCCAATATCAACGTGGTGGACGTGCTGCCCGACTTTATCGGCTATCTGCTGATCTATCGGGGCTTGTTCCATGCATCTTTTTTGTCCGATAATCTGCGCCAGGCCAGGGATCTGATCTGGAAGCTGGCGATGATCACCGCGGTTCGTGCCGCATCCGCAGTCTTGCTCCCGTATACCTCGGATACGTTTACTTTGCTGCTTGTGTTCATCTTTGCGGTTTTGGAAACCATGTATGCGCTTCCCGCGATTTCTACCGTGTTTGAAGGAGCGTATGCCGTAGGAACCCGATTGGATTGTCCTTCCATCTATCAGACGCAGGAAAAGAAAAAGCGTACGAAACAGGGTACGGTCATTCGTACTGTGGAAGGTGCGGAGAATTTCAAAGTTTTCACCGTGGTGTTCTTCCTTTTGAAGACGGTGGCCTCCGTGATTCCCGAATTGCCGTCTCTGCAGCTGACGGATGATCTGTCCGGAGCATCCCGTTTCCAGCTGCCCCTGGCGATGCTCCGTCCGTGGATGTACATCTTCTGCGGTCTTGCCGTATTGGCGGTTGGTATCGTGTGGCTGGTCCGTGCGATTCGCTATGTGAACGGTCTTCGCTGTGATTCCGCGCTGAAGGAAGGCATTCGCCGTTACTTTGAAGACAACGTGGTGTCCGAGCCCGGGCTGATGGCGGCGATCCGTATGCGTAAGGTGTTGTTCCTTATTGGATTTGCGGCGCTGTCCTCCATTACGTTTACATTGGATGGGCTGAATGTACTTCCCAATGTGATTTCGGCCATATTCCTGTTCTTTGCTTTCCTGATGCTTCTTCCCAAGGATAAGCGGGCATTGCCCGGTATGATCCTTTCCGTGATCACGGGCGGATTTTCCATCGGTAATCTGTTTGTACAGATCCCCTATTTCAGCGAGTATACGGCCCAGGATTCCTATTATATCACAGAAGCCGCTAACATGTACGGACCCGTACGTATCTGCGGTATGCTGGAGTATTTCCTGCTTCTTTTCTCGTTCGTTTGGCTGATCGTGCTGTTCTGCCGTGCTGTGAAGGGCGATACCGTCTACATCGGTATCCTCGGCGCGGAGCATAAGCCACAGTACAATGCGGATGCCCGCCGTCAGGAGATGTATCGCAGTGTACTGTCCCGTATGATTGCCGCAGGCGTCACCGGTGTGGTCTATTTCGGTATGGAGATCGCATCGTATACCGTGTCCGTCCACTATCCCGAATTCTGGATCGCCACCTTTGCGGTGTCCATTGTTTGGGTAGTTATGGTGATCCGCGCTATGGTTGGCGCTTTTGAGGACGTGTACCAGCGTTTGGAGCAGAACTACTGATTGTAATTAAACAAAGCCAGCCGCCCATTTGGCGGCTGGCTTTTCTTTATTTTGTTCCAAACAGGCGGTCGCCTGCATCGCCCAGGCCGGGCAGAATGTATCCTTTTTCGTTCAACTGACGGTCCAGCGTGGATACGTATATCTGGACGTCCGGATGAGCCTCTGCTACGCGCGTTACGCCCTCAGGAGCACCGATGATGGCCATGAACTTGATATGACGGCATCCGCGTTCTTTCAGCCGTTTAATGGCGTCACAGGCGCTTCCGCCGGTAGCCAGCATAGGATCGATTACCAACACCAGCTTGTCCTCAATATGAGGCGGAAGCTTGCAGTAGTATTCCTCCGGCTCCAGGGTTTCCTCGTTGCGGCACATACCGATGTGGCCTACGCGGGCGGAGGGGAACAGGGTATGAATACCGTTTACCATGCCGAGGCCCGCACGCAGAATCGGTACGATCACAATGGCGTTGTCCTTGACAATCGTCTGGGTACAGATTTCCAGCGGCGTCTTTACCTGACGCTCTTCCGTGGGAACGCCTGTGCGGAGCGCTTCAAAGGTCATGAGGGTGGTGATCTCTTCCACAAGCTCACGGAATTCCTTCATACTGGTTTTTTCGTCACGCAGAATTGCGACCTTGTGATGGATGAGAGGATGATCAAAGATGGTAACGTTTTCGTACTGTTTCATAGTGATGTCCTTTCTTAGTGCGTGCATATTATACTAAATAAATTGTAACACAAAGATTATGGGATTGCAAATATAAATTGTAATTTTTTCGAAAAAGAATCGGAACAAACGGAGGATTCGTCCGTCCAATTCGTATATGATGGGAGGTGTTGATGTGAAGCACAGAAAATGGGCGCTTGCCGCCATTGCCTTGGCTCTTGTTATATTGACCTGTTTTGTTGGATGGTATGTGAAGACAGAGCAGGAAACAGATCTGTCTCAGACAGAAGTACCTGTTGTAGCCGAGCCCCACGTATCCTTATTCCCGGACAAGGAGTATGATACGGATACACCCCATCACATGCAGACTGTGACAATCACCCGTCCCGATATAATGATCTACACCGGCCCCGGGTATGATTATGCGGATATCGGTACGCTTGCACAGATCGGCACGTATACCGTTACAGAGGAAGAGAAAGACCGTGAGGGAATCCTTTGGGGTTGTCTTTCAAGTGGAGACGGCTGGGTCGATCTGGACAAGGCTGCACAGGAGCCTCCGCATATTCCGCTGACAATGGAGATAGACCGCGGAGATAAACTGGAGGGCAGGGAATACCGGGAGCATATCGTAACCGATTCCGCGTATACCCAGCGGCTATTGTTTCGCGCATACGAATCTTTGAGCGATATTCGTATTAGTATGATGGATATCGTTGCGGATGGGATCATCTGCGGTGAGCCGCTGTACATTCTTGATTGTTTAGACGAAGGACAACAACTCGTTATCGGTGTGGTGTTTTTTGGGGATCTGACCACCTATGGACTCTCCTTTGCGGATGCATCCGGCATGGAGCATCATTATATGCTGTACACCAGCGGCCGCAACGGATCTGTCGTGATGCAGGCGTATACGCCGACAGATAAATAAAGAACCGTGCCATCCAATCGGATGGCACGGTTTAACTATGATGCGGATGATTATTCGTCAGCGCCGGGCTTTTTGAACTTGTTCAGAAGAATGTTCGTGAAAACACCCAGGATCAGCGCGCAGGCGATGGCAGTGATGGTAACCTTACCGATGGAGATTGCCATGCCGCCGATACCGCAAATCAGAATTACGGAAACAGTGAAGAGATTTGCGTTATCCTCCAGGTCGACTTTCTGGATCATCTTCAAGCCGGAAACAGCAATGAATCCGTACAGAGTGATGCAAACACCGCCCATTACGCAGCCCGGAATGGAATCCAGGAATGCGATGAAGGGGGAGATAAAGGAAATCAGAATGGCGAAAATTGCGGTGGTGGTGATGGTGGCAACCGATGCATTGCGGGTGATCGCTACGCAGCCAACGGATTCACCGTAGGTGGTGTTGGGACAGCCTCCGAAAATGGCACCGGCCAAGGAGCCTACACCGTCACCGAGCAGAGTGCGGTGGAGACCGGGATCCTCCAGGAGGTCTTCATCAATGATGGAAGAAAGGTTCTTGTGATCTGCGATATGCTCAGCAAATACAACGAATGCTACGGGAACGTAAGCTACAGCTACCGTTACGAGATAGGTCAGATCAAAATCCTTAACACCCTTAATGGCCTCAACAAAAGTAAACTCGGGAACGGCAAGGAACGTTTTTACGGTCACGCCCTCCGCTACCAGATTGGTGAAGGGGGTAAGATCAATGATCTTCAAAGCGTCGATATCAGCCACATAACCGATCACGGTGAAGATCATGGCGACGGCATAGCCGGCCAAAACACCGATGATGAAGGGAATAAGCTTGGTCATTTTGCTTCCGTAGGTGGCGCACAGAACAACGACTACGAGGGTAACCAGAGCGCAAATAAGGGACACCCAGATGTTACCGGACATAATAAACGCGCTGTTTCCGTCCTTGGGACCGTAGGAGAAAACGTCATTCACAGCGGCGGATGCCAGGGAGAGACCGATCAGTGCCACGGTGGGACCGATAACGGCTGCGGGCATCAGCTTGTTGATCCATGCAACGCCGACAAATTTTACGACGAGAGCAATAACAACGTACACAAGCCCGGCAAATGCTGCACCAATGAGCAATCCAAGGTAGCCAAGGCTCATAGATACACTGCCGGCAAAAGCGGCGCACATAGAGCCGATAAATGCGAAGGAAGAACCG
>JBGVKV010000007.1:0-48034 GCA_045123975.1 Eubacteriales bacterium
TAGTTCTTTCATTTCTTTGGAGTTGGTTCTGCTATCTTCTTGCGGAATTATGTTTCCGTGCCATAGTTCTTTTATCACATTCATACGTATACCACCTCTCGCAAGACGATTTCCTCGGCACTCGCCTTGATATTGTTCATCTCGGAAACCCATCGGAGCATATCGCGAGCTTTCAAATCCTCGTCAATACCTCTTTCGGCGGCGAGGAAGGTAATGATATTTTCCACCATTGTTTTCGCTTCAACGTCGATCTCATACAGCCGCTGATTGAGTGTATCTTCCGAGAGAAGATTGGTATAACGACCTCTGCATTGCTCTTTGAGATAATCGAGGCGCATTCTTCCGTACTTTCCGATCTCCTTTTGTTCGGGAAGTTCAAGCAAAGGGTAATATTGCTCACCTCTGAGTTCGTAGGTAATTCCGTTCTGTTCAATGTACTTTTTCATCTTATTGCACCTTCCTTTCCTTTGGTGCTTTAAGTGTACTATAAAGACGGAAAATCTGCAAATGTGTAAAAAAGAAAAATACGAGAAACACCGAAATGTTCTCGTATTTTTCTTCGCCTTCGCAATGCTCGTAATTCTTAATTCTTAAAAACTGTCCTTAAGAGCCCGAAGCATTTGCAACAGCCTTTTTCTTATTCTTTTGTATACTTGTCAAAGCCGCTGGACTGCTGACGGCTTCCGTCGCTCATCACCCACAAGACCTCCGTATCGGGCAAGGACTCCACCAATGCCAGCCCCTCTGCGGGGGTCATACAGAACAGAGCGGTAGACAAAGCATCCCCGTCGGCGGACGTGCCGCCCACCACGGACACGGACAGATACCCCTCCGCCGGCATCAGCGTATCGGGATCGATGATGTGATGATACGGCTTGCCATCCACCACATAATACCGCTGATAGGATCCGCTGGTAACCAGGGACTCCCCGGCAAGGGACAGATAGGCAAAATAGGGATCCTCCGCATCCTCCCGGGGATTCTCGATGCCCACCGTCCACGGAGTACCGTCGCCTTTCGCGCCCACGGTGCGGACGTTGCCGCCCACGTTGAGCACGTATCCCGTGATTCCCTTTTCCTCAAGGGAACGGGCGATCCTCTCCACTGCGTATCCTTTTGCCACGGCGCCCACGTCCAATCGCATCAGAGGATCGGTGAGGGTCACGGTGGACGCATCCTCGTCAATAAGGATATTATTGATATCGGTATGCTTTGCCGCCTCAAGCAGAGCCTCCATAGGAGGAAGCTTGGCGTTCCACGGCTCGTCCGATCCCTCCGCCCGGTAATCGTGCCAGATGGAGAGAACGCTGCCCATGGCGATGTTCACCTTGCCGCCGGTCTTCTCGTACATCTCCTTGGCGTAGAGGAGCAGATCGATGATCCGCCGATCCACGGCAACGGTACGGTGTGCCCCGTTCACGAGCTCGTTGACGGTGCAAAGATTCTCCATCCCCTCATACCGATGGTAGATGGTGTACAGTTTATGATACTCACCCAGTTGGGCAAGAACGTCAGCGGCAATCGACTCAAACTCCGCCTGGCTCTCCGCATAGCCCGTAACAGTGGTCACCGTATCGAAATAATCAAAGGAATATTTTGTATATTTGGCACTTGTCTTTTTGCAGGAGCTGAGTGCGGGAACACACAACATCACACACACTACAAAGGCAATAATACGTTTCATCATACAATTCCTGTATCAAAAATGGGAGGTTGCCCTCCCATTTTTATTTTTTACTGAACTCAGCCGATTTTGGAAGCAGCCTTTACCAGACCGTTTACCAGAATGGTGCAGCCTGCGATCTGCAGATCTGCGGTGCCGTAGTTGTTGTCAGCCATCAGGCCGGCGATCTCAGCGGCGGTCTTGCCGATGCAGGCAGCATCAAATGCGGCGGACTGCTCGAACCATTCCTTCACGGTGCCGTCACCGTTCAGATCGGTGCCGTATGCGCTCATATTGTAATTAGCGCCCTGCTCCTTCTTACCAAGAACCGTCTTGGAAAGATCGTAGGTGGAAGCGCCCTTTGCGTCGAAGGTGAACTTAACCTGTACGCACTCGTTGGATGCGGCAACAACCTTGCCATCCGCATCTACAGCAGCAGCGAAGAAGGTGGTCTCGATCTGATTCTGACCGTCCTTATCCTCGGTTGCATCCTTAATGGACTGCTCGGTATGAGTGCCCAGCTTCAGGGTGTGTGCGGCGGTTGCATCGGATGCGGCAGCATTGTTGTAAGCCTTTTCGATAGCGAGAACGAACTCATTAATCATAATGGTGCATCCGGCATTGATTACTTCCTCAGTACCCTTGTTGGCGTCAGCCACGAGAGCCTTCACCTCGTCCAGAGTCTTGCCGGCAACAACGGTCTCGAAAGCGTCAGCCTGCTCGAACCATTCCTTAACAGCACCGCCGTAAGCTACCATATTGTAGCCGGCGCCCTGCTCGTACTTGGTCTTGAAGCCGTCGTTAGCAACAGCCTTACCGTCAGCGGTATAGGAAACGGTGATGTCTGCGGTATCCAGAACGCATGCAACGATCTTACCTGCAGCGTCAACGGTTACAGCAGCAGCGGTGATGGCAACCTTGCCCTGACCGGCGGTATCTTCCGTTGCGGCAGATGCCTTGGAAACATTGGTGTATACACCGAGACCGAACTTGAGAGTCTCAGCCTTGCCGCAGCCGGCAAATACAAATGCGGGGAGGATCATAAGAACGCTAAGAAGTACACAAAGCAGTTTTTTCATGATAATTCTCCTAAAACCATTTAATTTATTGTATAAACTATTTGCGCGATATAATCATACACTATCCGGAGGCATTTGTCAACAGAAATCCTATATATTTCCGCCGGGAATGCGTTTTACGGCCAAGACGCCGCAAAGTCCCACAAATACGCCGGAAACCGTGCCGGTGACCGCCAAGACGATCAGGTAATATCCCAGCTCTGCTGTGTTCAAAAGCAGCATGGCCATAAGAATCTGTCCCACGTTGTGGAACACACCGCCGGCCACACTGACGCCTACGATGGACAGAAAATCCAACCGCCTGAGAAGAGCCATCACCAAAAGACTGAGGACGGCACCCGCCAGGCTATACACAAAGGTCATAGGATTGCCGAACAGCATAGCCACCACAGCCATACGAACGAAGGAAACGGCGGCGGCATGCCGCACACCGTATCGGTACAGCACGAAGATGATCGCAATATTGGGAAGTCCCAATTTGATACCGGGGACAGCGGTAAAGAGCGGCGGAAGCAGTACCTCCACGTAAGCAAGAATCAGCGCCACGGCAGTACACAGCCCCAGATAGGCCAACTGACGGCTCGTCTTCCTCATGGCAGCCCCTCCTTTACGCGATGATATCCGGCTCCTCGCCGTCCGTTGTGCGCACCGTGATCACCACCCGATGGGGCAGACACACGATGCTCTCCCCTTCCCGGGAGATGGGTTTATGGGCGGCGCAGATACCGTCGGGGCACGTAGCGCTTTCCACGTAGGCGTGTCCGTCCCGGATCACGAGAAGATTTTCTTCTTCTCCTGATTCACCCGTACGGATGGCCAGCGTCAAATCCGTATGAAGCGGATAGGTGCCGTACATCTTTCCGTCCACGGTAACGGTAACGGAGTCCCCTTCCCCACGAAGGAAAAAGAAGGCCGCCCCGGCCAGGGTCACAATGAGAAGCAATACCGCAATGAATAAAACATCATTGCGGTTCTTGCGATTGAATTGGTTCATTCCTCTGCCTCAATATTTTGAGAAGATGCGGGAGCGCACAGCGTCTTCAGGCATCCGGTAGGACAGTTCTCCACGCAGATACCGCAGCCCGTACACTTATCATAATCGATCTGCGCCAGATTATTCACCACGGTAATAGCTTCATTCGGGCATTTGGTCACACACTTCTTACAGCCGATACAAGCATTTGTACAAGCGCGGCGAGCGTCAGCACCCTTATCCGTGCTGTTGCACATAACGGCCACAGCCGCTTCGCGGGGAACCATCGAAATAATCTTTTTGGGGCAGATATTCTTACAAAGACCGCAGCCGATGCAGCGGGCGGGATCCACGTGGGCAATGCCATCCTTCATACAAATGGCATCGGTGGGACACACGTCGGCACATTCGCCAAATCCAAGACAGCCGAAACGGCAGTTCTTCGGCCCGCCGTACACCATGGCGGCGGAACGGCAATGGGCCATACCTACGTAATCCGCCTTCATGGAAGCGGCATCACAGTGGCCGTTGCAGTGGACGAATGCCACCACGTCCTTGGGATGCTCGATCTCAACGCCCAGAAGCTCACTCAGTGCGTGGGCGGTGTTCTCACCGCCGGGGATGCATCGGTTGGGAGCGGCCGCGCCTTTAGCCAAAGCGGCAGCGTAATCGTCACAGCCCTTAAAGCCGCAGGCGCCGCAATTGACGCCGGGCAGGCAGGCACTGATGGCCTTCAACTCGTGACTCTTCTCCACACCAAAGAAGTGGGAAATCAGTGCCAGCAGAACGCCGGCCAGCAATGCTACGGAAGCAACCACCAAAAGAGCAATCAAAATATCCATATCGGTTACCTCCTTACGCGAACAGCTTATCCACGACGCCGGCAAAGCCCATGAACGCCAGGGAGATAAAGGATGCGGCGATCAGAGTCACGGCCAATCCGCGGAAGGGCTTGGGAATATTGGTTTCCTCGATGCGGGAGCGCATACCGGAGAAAAGCACCATGGCCAGAAGGAATCCGAGGCCGCAGCCCAGGGAGCTGACCATGGACTCAAGGAATCCGTATCCGTCGGTGATGTTGTTGATGGCTACGCCCAGAACCGCACAGTTGGTAGTGATCAGGGGCAGATACACGCCCAGGCTCTTATGAAGCGCAGGGATGAACCGCTTGAGGATCAACTCCAGCATCTGCACAAGGGAGGCAATAACCAAAATGAAGAGAATGGTCTGCATATATCCCAGATTCAGCGGATTCAGAATGAAGTGCTGGATGGGCCAGGTTGCGGCGGTGGCCAGCAGCATAACCGCGGTTACGGAAATACCCATACCGGAGGCCTGATCCAATTTTTTGGACACACCAAGGAAGGGACAGATACCGAGGAAGCGGCTGAGCACGTAGTTATTGACCAAAACGGAGGAGAGCAAAATAACGATCAGTGTCTTGAAAAGATCCATTATACTTCTTCTCCTTTCTTATGGCATGCGCCTGTATGGCAGTTTCCGGCGGAGGGACATCCCTCGCAGGAAAAATCGGTTTTGGCGGGAGCTTTTCCGCGGGTGATGGCCGCCACCAGGGCGATCAGCAATGCGTACACCAGCATACCGCCGGGAGCCTTCACCAGGAAAGCGATCTTGAAGGATTCAAGGAAGGGGATGGGCATACCGGCAAAGGTAGCGTTGCCGAGAACCTCGCGGATCACAGCCATGGCGCAGAGGGCCAGAGTAAAGCCCAGACCCATGCCGATGCCGTCAAGGGCGGATTTGCCCACGGAATTCTTGCTGGCAAACATCTCGGCACGGCCGAGGATGATGCAGTTTACGGTGATCAGTGCCAGATACACGCCCAGCATATCGTACAGTGCGGGGAAATAAGCCTGGACGATCATCTGAACGATGGTAACAAAGCCGGCGATGATCACGATATAGCAAGGGATACGCACGTCATCGGGGATGACCCTGCGAAGCAGGGAGATGAGCACGTTGGAGCAAAGGAGCACCACCAGTGCCGCAATACCCATACCGAAGGCCCCCACCACGTTGGTGGTGGTAGCCAGGGTGGGACAGGTGCCGAGGATCAGCACCAGCACGGGATTTTCTCTGAGGATACCCCGAAGAAGGGTGGACAGATTTCCGTTAGTTTTCATTACCTGCACCTCCCTCGAAAATCTTTACGGACGTAAAGGCCCGCTCGATGGCTTTCTTATAGCCGTTGGTAGTCAGAGTCGCACCGGAGATGGCGTCGATCTCGTTGTAATCCGCCTCGGTCTTGCCGACGAACTGTGAGTAGAAGGATGCATCCGCGCAGACGGAGCCGATATTGTCGGTTTCCTTCTGGGAAACGGTGAGACAGTCGATGATCTTACCGTCGGCAGTCATGGAAACGCGGATGTAAATATACTCGCCGGAGGCGGGATGATAATCGTCGCCGCCGTTGATGCCGTAGCCGGCACCGCGCATCTCCAGGATATAGTTGCCGCTGTCCGTCTTCTTAGCGGACAGGCAGGCAGAGGGCAGTCCCTCAAACTGAGTCAGATCGATATCGGTGGTGACAGTGGCATTCAGCTTCGCCATCTGGGCAGCCACGTTGGCCGCCACATCGGCGGACACATCGGTCAGCACGGCGCCGGTTTCGTCCACAGCGATAAACTGCTCGCCTACGATACAAACCGCACCCTTTCCGTTATCGGCCGTGTACACCGCATCGATTCCCTCGATAACTTCTACGATAAAGAGTTTCGTAAACTTGCCCTCGGCTGCTGCAAGCGCCGCGGACAGGTTGTCGTTGAGAATTTCCTCCTCAGTGCGCAGATCCACGGATCCGCCGCCGAGAATGGTGGCCGCGTTCAGCGCATCCTTCATGGCACCACGGTACGCGCCGGTGGTTCTGGTGGCACCGGAAACGGTATCTACCGCATCCACGCCTTCCATGTTCTTGCCGATGAAGTTCTCGCCGAAGGTCTTTTCATAGCCCAGCGTCTCCGAGGATGCAAGGCAGGTGGTACCACTGATAGTACCGTCCGCATTCACACCGCAGAGGATCACCAGACCGGAGGAATAACCGGTGGTGCTCAGCCGGAATACGTAGCCACCGCCTGCCTCGGAGTACACCTCCGTTACGGTAGCGGGAAGCGTATAACCGCTTACGTCCATCTTTTCAAAGCCTTCGCCGTTCGGCATAACAACCTTCAGTGCGTCATTGGCGGCGGCCGCCTGATTCTTTTCGATAATGGGAGCGGTGATCGTGTTGGTTACCGCCATCAGTACAGCCATAACCGCGCAGATCAACAAAAGTGTCAGCGTGCTTCTTACAGATTTCATCATGCTTTCTTACCTCCCACACCGAGAACTTTATGCTTGGTCCAACGATCGATGTACGGATTCAGAATGTTCATAAGGAGAATCGCAAAGGATACACCCTCGGGATACACACCCCAGTAACGGATCAAAACGGTCAGCGCGCCCGCGCCGAGACCGAAGACGATCTTACCGAAGGCGGTGGAAGGAGACGTTACGTAGTCGGTAGCCATAAAGATAGCACCAATGAGAAGTCCGCCCGACAGAATCATCCGCAAAGCCATCATAGCGTCCATTCCCTCCATGAAGAAGGAAAGCAGGAACACGCATCCCACAAAGCTGACGGGAATGTGCCAGGTGATGACGCGGCGGATCAGAAGATACACAAATCCGATCAAAAGCGCAATGCCGCAGGTTTCACCAATGGCACCGCCGCGCAAGCCGAGAAGCAGATCCGTCACGGAATATGTACCGATGCTCTCGGGGGCGGACAGGGGCGTAGCACTTGACGCGGTATCCACAACGGTGGGGAACGCGGGCATAGCCAAAGAGCCGAAGGCCACCAGCATAAACACGCGTGCAGTAATGGCGGGGTTCACCAGGTTGCATCCGATACCGCCGAAGAGGCACTTGACAACCACAATAGCGAACAGCGATCCCACCACGCACTGCCACAGGGGCACGTTGGCGGGCAGATTGAGTCCGAGAAGAAGACCGGTGACAGCCGCGCTCAGATCGGTGACTGTCAGATCCTTCTTGGTGATAAGATTGAAAAACAATTCAAATCCCACGCAGGAAGCGGTACAAATGGCCAGAACCAGAAGGGCACGCAGCCCGAAGATCACAGTGCCGGCCACCGCGGCGGGAGCCAAAGCGATCAGCACGTCCCGCATAATGCCTGCGGTAGAGCGTCCGCCGTGGATGTGGGGAGAAACGGCAATCTTCAATGTATTATTCATTTTTTTGCGTCCTCCTTGGCTTTTTCTTCCCGCAAAAGAATCTTCGCCATACGGTTGGTCTGTACCAACGGACGGTTTGCGGGGCAAACGTAGCTGCAGCATCCGCATTCCATACAAGCGGTAACGTGAAGCGCCGTCAGCTGCTCCATATCCCGACGGTCATACGCCTTCAGAATCTCGGCAGGCGCCAGGCCGAAGGGGCAGGTGTTGGTACAGGAGCCACAGCGAATGCAGGCAGTGGTTTTGGGAAGCTTTGCTTCCTTGGCTGTCAATGCCAGAACGGCATTGGTGTTTTTCAAAATGGGCGCATCCACGTCGGGCACGGTAATACCCATCATCGGTCCGCCATAGATTACCTTGGCAGGCTCTTCCGTCAAGCCGCCGCAGAACTCAAACACTTTGGAAATCGGCGTACCAACGGGCACAATGACGTTCTGGGGATTCTTTACGGCGCCGCCGTCTACGGTCACGCATTTTTCTATCAGGGGCATACCGGTTTTCAGATAAGCGCCGATAGCCGCTACGGTAGTGCAGTTGATAACGATGCATCCCACGTCGATGGGCAGCTGGCCCATGGGTACCGCTTTGCCCGTCGTGTGGTAGATCAGCACCTTCTCACCGCCCTGCGGATACATAGCAGGCAGTATCTTCACATCCACCTTGCATCCCTGGCACACGTCCGTCATCAGCTTCATCATAGAAGCAATGGCCTTGGGCTTATTGGATTCGATACCGATGATGATGTGCTTGATGCCCAGATGAGTCTTCATCGCCTCCAGGGCATACTCCATATCCTCCCGGCGATCGGTCATCGTCACCGTATCGCTGGTCACATAAGGCTCACATTCCGCACCGTTGATGATCAGGTGCTCAATGCGTGCAGGATCCACATTCAGCTTCACGTGAGCCGGGAAACCGGCACCGCCCAAGCCTACCACGCCGCTGTCGCGGACCGCCGCGATAAAGCTGTCACGGGAATCCACAACGGGAGGGCAAATCGCCTCGTCCGGCGTCATCTGCCCGTCGGACTCGATCACCACCGCCTGGGTGGTATTACCGCCGGCCAGAAGAAAATCGTGGATTTTCACAACCTTACCGGACACGCTGGAGTAAACGGGTGCGGATACAAAACCGCCGCTCTCGCCGATCTTGGTACCCACGCGGACAAGATCGCCGACTTGTACCAGGACAGTGGCGGGAGCACCGATGTGCATAGACATAGGGATGGTCACCGTCGCCGGCGGCTCCATATGGGCAACAGGCGTATTCTGGGTGTTTTTTCTATGGGGCACATGTACCCCGCGAAGAGAAAAAGCCATGTTGTTTTACCTTTCCTATAGTATAAATGTAAGTGTTACAAACAGAAAAATCAGACTTAACGAGGAAATATCGCAAGTCTTGCCATTGTATGCAATTTTGACATATCGGACAAACGCGCCCGATATTTCGCCAATATATTTATACAACAATTTCGGCCGTTTGTCAATGGGTTTGTGATTAGTAACAGTTATTAACATAAAACAATTTTGTGTATATTTCGCCGCTCTGGATACCGCCGCCTGCACTGTATCACAAAGGAAAAAAAGAAACCCGCGCACACCCTTGACAGACCGCCGTTTTTGCGATACACTCAATATATAATTGTAAAGAAATCACAGATGAACCGAGGTAATCCTATGGCAAAGATTCCCTTTTCCGATACGGTGAAATTCGATTCCAAAACCACCTTGTTCGTGACGGATCTGGACGGGACTCTCCTGACGCCCGACGCTACCCTGCCGGACGGTGCCGTGGATGCGGTATGGGATCTGCACCGCCGGGGCATTCGCCTCACCTATGCCACCGCACGCACCATCCGCTCCGCAGCGTTCATACTGGAAGGACTCCCCTTCCCCGCACCGATAGCACTGATGAACGGAGTGCTGATGCGGGATATGAACGAAGGCCGGTACGTGGACAGCAATCTGCTCACCCCGGATACGGCAGACCGGATCCTTGCCATCGGCGGCGAGCCCTTCGTATACACGCTCACACCCGAGGGTGAGTTGTTCACCGCATACCATCGGATTGCCAACGAGCATATGGAGGATTTCCTCCGTGAACGGGTGGATAAATACGCCAAGCCCTTCCGGCAATTGGAGGATTTCCATACGCTGATTGAAGAAAAACAGCGGATTATTTACTTCTGCTATCTGGACACGGAGGAGCATCTGCGCCCTATCCACGACGCCATTGTCTCCCTGCGGGATCCGTCGGGGGAATATGGCACCAAATGTGCCTTTTACCCCGATCACTACCGTCCCGGCCTATGGTATCTGGAGGTGTTTGCCCCCACCGCATCCAAGGGCACGGTGATCCGCCGCCTGCGGGAGATGACGGGCGCCCGCACCGTCATCTGCTTCGGAGACAACGGCAACGATCTTCCCATGTTTGCCGAGTCCGATTACGCATTCGCGGTGGAGTGCGCCGCCGATTCCGTCAAGGAAGCCGCCGACGGAATCATCCCCGGCGGGATGGGCGTGATTGAGTTTATACGGAAACACACAATATAAACCTACCCCGGTATTACTTGTTTTCAGGAGGGCTCTGCCATGCTTCTCGAAAAAGCCAAGAATCCCGCTTTCTGGGAGAAAGTCCGCACATCTTCTGCCTATCGGTCACTCGTTGACGAGCTGCTCTCCCTGTGGGAAAAAGATTGCACCGATGTATTCCCCGCCGGCAAGTACAGTGAGTACGTTCTCTTCAATCAAACAGGAAGCCGTGCGGAATACGAGGCGTTCTACTTCCGTCGGCGGCGGGCTATGAACACATCCGCCCTTCTTTCGCTGATTTATCCGGATAACGATACGTATTTCACCATGCTGTGCGACGTGATCTGGGTCATTCTCGACGAATACAGCTGGGTTTTGCCCGCTCACATCCATAACTTCCGGGACTGCTCCACCAAGTTCATCGATCTTTTTGCCGCCGAAACAGGCTTCACCCTGTCGGAAATCGACTATTTGCTGGAAGACCGTTTGCCCTCATTGATCCGCAGCCGCATCCGTGCGGAAATTGATCGCCGCATTATTTCCGTATATACCGGACCGCAGGAGTTCTGGTGGGAGAAAAGCCGAGGCAACTGGGCCGCCGTGTGCGCGGGCTGCGTGGGCATTACCTTCCTCTATCAACGTCCGGATCTGTTTGAGAGCATACAGGAAAGAATAGACAAAACGCTGCGCACATTCCTCACCGGATTCTACGAAGACGGTATCTGCCAGGAAGGATTCCATTACTGGCACTACGGATTCGGACACTACCTGTGCTTTGCCGATCTGATACGGCAGTTCAGCGATGGAAAGATAGATTATCTTGCGGAACCGAAAATCCAAACCATTGCCCAGTATCCGCAGCGCATGTTTATGGACGGCGACACCATCGTCAGCTTTTCCGATTCCCATATGAAAAGCTCCTGGCACATCGGCTTACTCCATTATCTGAAAAAAGAGTTCCCCGACCACATCCATCTTCCGCCCCAGGCATTCAGCTACAGCAATGATTCCTGTGGCCGCTGGGGATTGCACCTGCGCGCATTCCTGTGGTTCGATGAGACACTGCCATGCGAGGACACGCAAAATTACGGCACAGATTATTCCTCCGTATCCCAATGGCTGATCAAAAAGACTCCGCTCTACAGTTTTGCCGCCAAGGGCGGACATAACGATGAGCCCCACAATCACAACGATATCGGCAGTTTCATTCTCACGAAAAACGGCGAGCAGATTCTCTGCGATCCCGGTACCGGAACGTATTGCCGGGAGTATTTCAGCGACGGCCGGTATACGTTTTTCCGCACCTCCTCCCGCGGACACAGCGTCCCCATTATCAACGGGCAGTATCAAAAGGAAGGACGGACACATGAAGCCTCCGCATCGTTTTCGGAGGATGTGTTCACTTTGGAAATGCACCGTGCCTACGATATTCCCGCCCTGCGCGGTCTGACACGATCCTTTTCCTTCACCGAAGCCACCGTCACACTGCGTGACGATTTCTCCTTCGATGGACGGGCACTGCCTGTGGTGGAGCGATTTGTTTCCCGCTATCCTGTCGAAATAACGCCTGAGGGCGTCCTCACCTGCGGGTTGCTGTTGTCCGCAGATGCAAGTGCCGTGGTCACACAAACGGAAGGACTGTACTGCATAGACTACGCCTTGGAGCCCAATGCCACCGGCTTTACCCTGACCGTGCAGATCGGATAACCGGAGCACAGCCAAAACAATACAATAAAAGAAAGACCGCCCAAAGGCGGTCTTTCTTTGCGCTGTAATCATTCCACGCCGTACACCGTGAGGGAATCCTCTTCCCTGCGATAAACGGCAAGGAATACTTCTTTTGCATCGTAATATTTCTGCTCCGTGAGCCGTTTTGTAAGCCAGGCCTCATCCCGCCCCATACGGCGAAGATTCTCACCCAAAATCCGCCCGTCCATAATCACCTCCGTGCCGATGTGGGACGGCGGTGGGCACAGCTTCAGATCCCCCGGCGTAGCGGGCCGCTTATCGCTGACGGGCAAAACGGACAACTTCCCGTTGTGCTCAAAAATGGCAGTCTGGATCTCCGACAGATCGAAATAACCGGCCTCCCGGCAAAGGAGCAGAAATTCCGACAGATCCAATTTGGCTTTTTTCAGATTTTCCCGGTACAACTTGCCGTTGTCCATCAAAATCGTGGGCGTGCCGTTGATGTATTTGCGACTTCGGGGGAATTTGTGGGTCAAAAGGCTGAGCAAAACGGACACGAAGCCGTAGATCACCAGTGCCGTCAGGGATTGCCAGGGAGATTCCAGATCCGTGGCCATTTCCGCCGCGATGGAACCGATGGTGATGCCGCTGATATAATCGAAAAAGTCCAGCTGGGCCACCTGCTTGTGCCCCATCAGTTTTGTAATGCAGAACAGCGCTATGACCGAAAATACCGACGTGAAAACGATTTGGAGAAAATCCATCCATGCCTCCGTTTTTGTCATAGTGTGCCCGGATGCGGGATATGTATGTGAGGAAAAGAACCGCAATGAGTAAGGCGTTGGGGTGAGAAGAGGATATGGAAAGGGCTGACCTCGCGGTCAGCCCTAATTATGTTCTATTCGATAAATTGGAATTTGACAGTTATTTAACTGCCTTAATGGTGTATGTTGCTCCCCAATTATTCAACACCTCTTCCGCTGCAAAGCCCGCTTCAACAAGAGCTTCAATCTCGTGCTTCACAGTAAGCGGTGTATCATAATGGTAAAACTCGTTATTGGTAATACCTTGTTCTGTTTTCAGAGCTATCAAATTGTTTCGGTGCATCCGTTCCTCATCATCAGATAAGGAAAAATAATCCGTGAGTATAAAATATCCATTATCCTTTAATGCGATATGCAATTTAGAATAAAGCCCGACCTTTTCTTCTTTTGTAAAATGATGCAAGCTTTCTACCGATACAGCGGCATCAAACACATTTTCACCAAGCGGCACATCAAAATATGAGCCAAGAATCAAGGTTATATCCTTGCCAACGAATTTTCGTTGAAGCTCGGTTAGCATTCCTTCAGAAAGGTCTATTCCCGTAACCCTTGCCGAAGGATTAAACTTATAATATTCTTGCAGTTCCAACCCTGTACCGCAACCCAAATCAAGTATGTGACAGTTTTCAGCGGTCGGTAATTGCTTTGCCGTAAAGGGATAGAACTCGCTTGCACATTCGATGTCAGTCAGCATATGCTCATCGTATCCGCTAAGTCTTGCCTCAAAGAAATCACTCATTTTTTCAAGCATACATAACCTCCTTGTCAAATTCTTATTTATCGAACTGATTAATTACAAAATAAAGACCGCAATTCGTGAGAACTGCGGCCGTTTTTGGCGCAGAGAGAGGGATTCGAACCCTCGTGAGCTTTCGCCCAAACTGATTTCGAGTCAGCCCCGTTATGACCACTTCGATATCTCTGCATACTATTTCATTATGGATCACGCTATGGGGTAGTATACCACATCGGGCGCGCAAATGCAAGGGGATGGCACAACATTCCAGAAAAAAGAGGCGGAATTATTCCGCCTCATCAGGATCTGCTTTCAATCCCTGCAATTCTTTCATGAAGGTTTCCACATCCTTGAACTCGCGGTATACGGATGCAAAGCGCACATAGGCCACCGCATCCCGCTTTTTCAGCTTTTCCATGGCCAACTCACCGATCTCACGGGAGGGAATCTCCCGGCGGAGGGAATTCATAATCTCCACCTCGATCTCGGCGGCGATAGCTTCCGCGTCCACGGGACGCTTCTGGCAGGCCTTCATCAGACCGCCCAGGATCTTATTCTTATCAAAATACTCCTTTGTACCGTCTTTTTTGACGATAACCGGCTGGAATGCCTCGATGATCTCATAAGTAGTGAACCGCTTCTGACACTTCAGACACTCGCGGCGGCGGCGGATGCTGTCGCTCTCTTCAACCGGACGGGAATCGATTACTTTACTGTCTGTGTAGCCGCACATGGGACATCTCATAAGGCAAACTCCTTTGCTCATCTGCATCGAGGGATTCTGTTGTTCCGTATTATATCACAATTTGGCGTTTTTGTCAATGCGTTGCGGATTTCTCAAAAAAAAATCTACATATTGTGTTTTTTGAGGGAACATTTATCTTTCCCCTTTCGTCCAACACACAAAAGTACACTTGGAGGTATCCGCATGAAACATATCATCGCTGTATTGCTCGCGCTTCTGCTGAGTGCATCCCTGGCCGCCTGCCACCCGGATGTACCGGACGCGCCGGTTGTGACCGATCCCACGGCAACCGATCCGCCCACGTCGGAGAATACGGAACAGACGGATCCGCCCGCCACAGACGTTCCCTACCTACCGATTGATCCTGCACCCGGTTTTTCCGCTTTGGAAAAATTGGAAACTTCTTACCGTTGGGAAGCCGCCATTCTCAAGGGCTCACCCATTGGCGGAGACGTAACTCTGTACGTGCTGGATATCGGATTGACCTATTACGCGGTTCACCAGCCCGCCGATGCGGAAAGCGCAGACTGTTACCGAGGCACGCTGGACCTGCCGGAGGGATATACGGACGGCCGTATCGTTTCCGTAGGACCCGGTGCCGGCAGCGGAGAGATCGTAATGATGGTAGTGGCAGAAAAGGATGGCTCGCTTGCGGCGCTGGACTACCTGTGTCTTACGGATTCCATGGGTCTTTTCGTTGTAACGCCCCGTGAGAATATTCCCGACGTGCCCCTGGCGCGGCTGATTCAAGTGATGGAGAATCCGGGCAATCTGTCCGTGCACACGGTAAAAATCCCGGTAAAGAACACAAATACCCGAGTAAGGGACTTCCAATTTAATGATCGGTACCGGATTTACGTAACGTCGGAAGTGGTGCAGAACGATGCCAGCGGATACCTTGTGCACACAGACGACTTGTTTATCGTGGATTTGTCCATTGGCGAAATCGTGCATCGGGCAAAGCTGGATATAGACGAAGATCCACTCGAGCTGATCTACACCGACGACGGATGTGTGCTTATGAAGCGGATGCCCAAAGAAAACGGTGCATACTACGAAACCACCGCCTGCTACAAGATCACCGAGGTGGACGGCGTATTTACCGTAACTCCCGTGGAATGGGAAGCATTTCCCTCTGCCGAATCTATCCACCGCTCCCCCAATGGCACGTACGCCGTTTATCAAACCATGGAAGACGGATGGGGCAACGGCGGTATTGATGTGAAGTACCGAGACGGATCGGTACGGCGGATTCTCACCAACGTGATGCTGGGTGACTCCCCCGATTGCAAAGCGAAAAGCATTGGGGACGTGGTGGGCTACACGCCTCTCGGATTTTTGGATGACACCCATTTTGCCTATTACATAGGCGGTTGGGAATGTGTTTGGGGCTACGGAATCTACGATTTGGAAACCGGAATCTCCACGGAATACCGGGACGGATACCGTGCACTGACAGTAAGCAACGGCGTTTTGTTTATACAGGCCAAGACCGACTACGACGATCGATATCCTGTGCTTCCCGGGGATATTTACAAAGTACACGCAGACGGAAAAAGAGAGAAAATGCCCCTGCCCGGTATTTCCTCTGCCGGCTCCAAGTGGCTCCGCTATGAATCGGAAACCGTGGGAGAAACGAAGCGCCTGGAAAAGAGCACAGTAACGATTCTCTCCTCCGATATGGTAACGGAGCTAGCAAAGATGGAAATGGTCCGCCCGCTGCACAAGGGTTACCCGGATTATTACTTCTATGAGAACAACATCGTCTTTATCCAACCGGCAATCGAGTAAAAAGAAACCGCAGGGTATCCTGCGGTTTTTCTTATTACGGCACCAGCCGTACCTCCAGCCGGACGGGATTGTGGTCGGAATGGGTGAAGTCCAGATGCACGGTCTCCACCTCTGTCAATTCCACGTTGGGGGACAGAATGAATCCGTCAATCACATACAGCTGGCAGTCCTCACAGTAGGGCTGATCCAAAAGACGGCAGGTGGGTTTTGTTTCGTCAAAGGCATACTGCCATCCCTCAGGAAGTGATTCTTCCGTCAGCAGACCGGGCATCCACTTTTCCGGTTCCCGGATGGGATAGGTATCGAGAGTACCCGGGAAGGACTGATTGAAATCGCCGCCGGCGATGACGTAGTTCCCTTTCGCGTACTCTTGTTGCATCAGTTCCAGCAGCTGCTTGGTCTGGGCGATGCGCCCTTCCCCGCTTTCATAGGCCTCCAGATGGAGATTGATCAGTACCAATTCCCGATCGCTTCCCTCCACCGCCATGCGGGTCACAAGCAGACACCGCTTGATGTTGGCTGCGCGCACCGGCCATGTGAAGGGACAGGGCAAGCTGACACGGTCCGCCTCCTCCTTAATGGAATGTGGTGTAACGGTGGCAAGGCCGCCCTCGATCCGTCCCATGGGCGGCAGAGGAATTGGCACGAAGGGACATTTATAATTATAGGCAAACGCCGAATCTCCGGCAACGGCTTCTGTCAGACGGGCAAACTGATCCATTCCCTCGGTGCGGGCGGAGTTCACGTCCACCTCCTGGATCAACCAGGCATCGGCGGGGTGCTGTCCCATGAATTCCTGAATACCCGCCATATTCTTTTCCACAATTTCCCGGCTGGGCGGGTTCACCATCGTGCCGCCATCCATAAAGAAGTCCGACTCCTCACCAAGACCGGCATAGCCCATATTCCAGGTGTATACGGTCACAGTGCTGCCCACGGCATTTTCCTCCCCCCGGCGGATGATCCGATCCGCCGCCTGCACGGGTGCCGGCTTATACTCCGTAATGCTCAAATAGGCAATCAATCCTGCCAGTGCGAGCACCACAGCGCCCGCAACCGCCGCCACGGTAATTCCCGTGATTTTCAAAATCCGTTTTGTCATGGTATTGCCTTCCTTTCCCAAAATATCATTTTCCGCAAATGCCAAACGTATCCGTCAGGATGCACTCCCGCAGTAATAGTCAAAGAGCCACTGATTTCGCATCTTCAGCCAGTTTTTCAAATACGCAATTTCCCCCTCGTAGGTGCCGTCCACCGGCTTGTGCTCGTAAAGGTTATATGCTTTTTTGATACTCCACAGGGTATAGTTCCGCTCAATATCCTCGCGGCATTCCATGAGCAGGCCATCGATTTTGTTCCCACCCAGATCGTTGTCCTCATACAGATTGACGATCACCGGCTGTAATTCTCGGTACAGATTGCTGACAAGCTGCGTGAACTCCTCGTACCGGAACAGATACTGATTGAAAAGGCTGACGCAATACAGTCCCTCGTAGGACTGGCCGGAGCCGCCCACGTTATTGTATGCCTGGTAATAAGAGAAGGAGCAGTTGCCCGAACTCAAGTCAAAGTCCCAGACGGGGCCCTCGTACAGCTTATTGTCCTTCACGTAAAAACGGGTGCTGCTGACGGAATAATCCACGTTTTTGAACAGCTCTTCCACAATATAGCACCGGGCGAAGGACTCCACGTCTATGTATTCCGTAACCTTACCGTAATCCCCCGACAAAAGGGCGTTTTCCGCATCGCTCATAAAGCTTTTCAGCCACGCGCGCTGCTCCTGCGTGGGCGGATCCGGTTCGTTGTATCCCAGAACGATCTTCAATACGGGTGTCGTCAGTGTATAGGGATTGGAATATCCCGCATAGGGCTCCAGCTCCATCAGATACTCGTTATCTTCCGTATCAATATCCACCTGGGTAGAGCTTACGTCCACCGGCTCGCAGATCTGGTACAGCCCCCGGTATTCCCCGTTGAAATACACCTCGGCAAAGCAGGAATTCGACGTATACGTTAGCCCGGCATCCCGGGCAAAACTATAGGCAAGTGTGTTGCGCAACTGGGTCTTGTCGTACAGATTGGCAAGCAGATTCCACTTCTTCCCCTTGCCCAACCCCAAAAGCTCCACCTTGGAGTCAAATTTGATGTTATACGGCGTCTTTTCGCCGCCGGAGGTGGAATGCCCCCGGATCTTGATGGTGGATTCCGTATCGTAAACGTCGTCGTATACGCCGCTGGGATCGTGCACGGTGATCACGCAGGAAACGTAGGAGCTGCGCTTCAGGGTATTCTCCGTGGTTATGTACACCTGCGGAAGCGATGACTCCGACAAAGGCGGCTCGGTCTGCCCCAGAGGGATTACGCGGATCCGCCGATCCCCGAAGGGATTTTCATATGCATCTCCCACCACACCGGAAAGAGAATCGGTGACGTACGATACCAACGCCTCCCGATTGGTCACGGCACTCTTCTCTGCCCGGGCATTGTCTCCCAGTATACTCGCAACCGTATGGGAAAAGGACTCACTGAAAGTGACCGTATACGTGGTCTCCGCCTGAAGCGGAGCACCGCCGATCTGCACGTCTTTCACACGGCGCTCACCGGATATTCCGGCAAAATTTCCCGCCTCGTCCGTTTCGGCTATGGGATTCCGGTTCATATCCAGCACAAGAGAGATCCCGCTCAGATGCAAATACTCGGAACTTCCTCGGGGCAAATGCTGATAGTCAGCCTCCAGACAGTCCAGAATCTCCGCACCGGTAGCGTGGACGGTGATCAGATTGCACTCCACAGGAAGGGTGGCAAACACGTCCGCCACGGTAATATCCCCACAGGAGATGCTGTCCCCGATTTCCCCCGCGCACACGATGGCCGCGTCTGAGAGAGCGGCACTGCGGTACGCATCGGCACACAAATGCCCAAGATTGGTCTGTGCCGCAGAGAAAATGTATTTTTGAGTTTTTGGATCGTGGGTGATCAGATCGTATTCGCTCTTACCGATCACCGCGTCGTAATCGATAACCGGAGGGATCGCCTCTTCTGTCACGCTGTCCGAATCATCTGTTATATCCTGCGCGTTATCCACAGGGACGCCTGCCTGACGGAAGCATCCGCAAAGCAGGCAGGAAACTGTCAGAAAAAACAGCAAAACAGCCCATGCTCTTTTCAAGAAAATCACCTCCGGACGACAGATTCCGCTAAGGAAATATATTACAATTGTACACTTTTTCCCCTATACTGTCAAGGGAACCCACCGGCAAAGCGGGCCAGGACATTGGAAAAAACACCAAAAGAGCCGCCGGGCTCTTTTGGTGTTTTGGGTTTTCCAAACGTCGCAAGCACACTTCAGTTTCGAACAAGCTTCATGCTTTCTTTGTTCATGTACATGGCCTGATCTGCCTTGGCAAATACATCCGTGTATACACGGTCAATATCCGCGCTGAACACAGCCACACCTCTGGCAATGGATACCGATACGTTCTCGTCATGGACGGTTACGTAATCATCGGAAAATGTGGAATCCATCCGCTCAATGAGAGCACGGTGTCGCTCTAAATCCTTACCTCTCAGGATCACGACAAATTCATCTCCGCCGATACGATATGTGGAGCTTGTCTTAAATGTGTCCGTCAGGATCTTTGCCGTATGGATAATCAATTCGTTTCCTACATCATGACCGTATGTATCATTTGTCTTCTTCAAATTATTAATATCGGCAACAAGCACACCAAATTCCGGATTGCTGAGATTTATCTCCTTGTCCAGTGCCTCAATCACCTCCGTATAGGCGGTACTGTTCTTGATGCCAGTCAGGGAATCTCTGTACGCGAGCGCATTGATATACGTGGAATATTCGCGAATCTTATCATATGTATCGCTCAGTACCCGGGAAAGAATTCCCACCTCATCCTTCGAATCCACAATAAGGTCTACATCCTGTACACCGGATGAAATCGTGGCAGCCGCCGCTGTCAGCTGTTTCAGCGGGGTAACGATCTTGTGCGTTACCCAGAACGTGTACAATAGCGCCAGCGTAAATACGATCAAAAAGGCAGTAATTATATTGGTAAGCATGGGACGTATGCCCTTCTGGATATCCCTGTAAGCTGCACGAAGTTCCAGGTTCATCCCGTTTTTCAGGGGCGCGGTTGCTTCCGCATACTCTTCATCAATCGAGGTGTTCTCGGAGGGATTATAGCAAATATTCTTGTCACCGCTGAGAAGAATCGCGTGACCGGAATCGTACACCGTAATGTCATTTACCAGACCAAGCAGATAGTTAAAATCCATATTGAAGCCAAGGAATCCCACGAAAGTGTTGTCCTTATACAACGGCGCCAAACAGGATACAACCGTATCGTCGGGGGCAAAGGTACTCTTACGGGGCTGCAGCCACATGTTGCCGGATCCGACAACATCAAATCCGCATTCCTGAATAAACTTCGCGTTGAAAAGATCCAGCGTAGCGAATTCCTCTTTCGTCAGCTCGTACACGCCGTTGTCCTTAAATTTCGAGTAAAATCCGGTCGTAACGCCGCCCGTTACCTCCGGCGAGAAGCAGAGGTAGTATGCGGTGGTTCCGGCGGTATTCAAAGCCACCTCGTCGAACAGATAGCGTACATTCAACATGTACTCGTTGAGATAGTCCTCGTCTTTCAGCGCCTCTGCGCTGCGAAGCATATGCTTGGCATAATGCTCCATAATATTCGCAGACTGAATAAAGTCGTTCAGCATATCATTGATCTGCGCGGCTTCCTTCTGAGATACGTTATTCAGTATTCGATCTGCGTCTGTGTGCATAATTTCGTGTGTTACTGTAACCGCAATTGTTGTAACCAGTGCTGTAATGACCAAAAGCGCAGCAATTACAACCAGCAGTATTTTGCTCTGGATTGTTCTCATTATATATGCTCCTGAATGTCCTTGCTTTTATTGTATTGTCTCAGACCGTATCCACTCCGGCAAGGAGTCGATGATATCCCTCGAGTACGATTTTTCCGTGATCGTCCCGGACGCGTATTCCGCTGCTGCGGACACCGACTTCTCCCAGCGTGGGATGGTTCCACCGATATTCAAGCTGTAACGCTTTTCCACAGCGGATCATCTTTCGGACAGCTCGGCGGACATAGGAAACATCGTCCGGACAAATCCGGCTGTACCAGTAATCGTAGCACTCCTTCGGTGACAATTCCCGGGTCAATCCGAGCACTCGCTCCATAACCTCGTCCGCGTACATTTCAAAATAATATTTTTTCATATCCATGCGAACGATCCACAAGCCAACGTCATTTTCATGCAGAATATTTTTGGGATCAAAGTGAATACCGCCGTGCTGCTCTTTATACCGATATATATTCTCCAGAGCTTCCAGCCTCGTTCTGTACGCATCGGATGAATTTTGCATATATTTCTGCTCAATATCCTCCACGGTGCAAGGACGGTCAAACAGATATCCCTGATAGTAATCCGGCTGCAGGGGCTCGAGAACAGACAGTTCCCTTGCTGTCTCCATACCCTCACAGCAGGCAGTTATAGCATTGTTCTTTGCAAATTCAATCACGTTGCTGATGAGGCGGTAATTGTAAGAGTTCTTTTCAATTTCCGATACAAAGCTGCGGTCGATTTTAATCTCATTGACATCAAGCTGTTTCAAATATCCAAGGCTGGAATAACCCGTTCCGAAATCGTCAATGGCGAATCGGACACCGTAGGATTTGATGTACTTGATAATGTCGTAATAATGATGATTCTGATTCAGCTGAACCGATTCGGTCAGCTCCACCGTAAGAGCATCTCCCGGAAGCTGCACCGCTTTAAGCGCATCCACAATCTTTTCTCCGATCCGGTGATCCTCAAACTGTACGGAGGAAAAATTGACCGCCACATGAAGATCGGGAATACTTTTCCGCCATTTCTTACACTGGGTAAGAGCTGTGGAGAGCACCCACATACCGACGGGATCGATCAATCCGGTCTGCTCAAGCAGAGGAATAAACTCATCGGGGAAGACTCGGCCTCTGGCCTTGGAATTGTACCGCAGCAACGCTTCCACGCCGTAAAGCTCGTAGCTTCCGCTCCGGATCTGAGGCTGATAATACACCTCAAATCCCACGAAATCATTCTGTATGCTTTTCTTAATATCTTCAAGAAGGATCTGCTCGTTTATTCTTTTTGCGATCTCCTCCGAGGAGAAGAACACAACGCCACCGCCCACATTCCGCATCGCATTCTGCAAGGTGATATTGGCGGAATCCATAAGCTGGGCTGCATCAATAAAAACGCTGTTGTCAATGGGAACAACGCCCGCGAAAACAGAACATTTTTCCATCATCTCACCGCAGATCCGGCCGTAAATTTCCTCTGCTGTTCCGTTATCGCAGTCACTTATAATGAGTGCGAAATCATTGTTGTCCACGTGATAGGACTCTTCAATGCAGGGGATGTCTTCCAGAATGTTGGCCATCTCACAGAGCAGTTGGTTTCCGAAGATTCTGCCGTGGCTCAAATTGATATCCGAAAGGGTGGGAATGCCCAACAGCATCAGCCAGCCTTTGCCGGACGCAAGCCTGTTTTTCAAATCCTCACGAAGCTTGGTCTTATTCCAAAGTCCGGTGACAGGATTGAAAAGATGGCGCAGCGCCTCCTCGGACAAGCGGCCGATCATCACATACGGGGCACCGTTTTCATCGTGCAATACCTTTCCGCGGGAATTGACCCAAACAGTTTTGCCACCCACATTGATCATACGGAAATCTATATTGTGGGAGTCTTTTTCTCCCCGGCAAATCTTTTCCACATCCGCGACAAGGGCAGTCCGGTCTGCCGGGTGCACAATGGACAGAATCTCCTCGAATTTTCTTGTCTCACTCTCCGAGTTGCCCATTTTGAATACATCATAGATATTTTCAAAAAACTGAAGCTGGTTGTTTGGAATATCATACATATACAAAAAGTCATCCGTTGTCTGATTGATCGCTTCCAAATACCTTTTGATGGCGGAAAAATCTTTTACCGCATCCAATAATTTATCCATGATACTCTCCGTTGTACTGAATCAGCGTGGAATCTTCCACACCGTCAATGGCACGTATTTTTTCCATGAAAAATGTATCGTTGTTCTTACAGAAGACCTCAATGGCCATTTCGGTCTTTTCTTTGCGCAGAGTCTTGGATTTAATGAAATACCGGATCTTACCCAGGGTACGGATAACGTTGTCCCCGGCCTCATCGCCCGTATAGTGCACCACCAGGATATAGATTCTTCCCTTCTGCTGCTTGTGATAGAACAGAACCACCATCACCGTCATCACCACGGCGGCAACGACCACCAGGACGTACATACCGGCACCGGCGGTAATACCGGTTGTGATGGCCCAGAAAAGATACAGAAGGTCCAGAGGATCTTTAATAGCGGTACGGAACCGAACGATGGACAAAGCGCCGACCATACCCAGCGATATCACGATGTTGGTACTGATAGCCAGCGTAACCATAGCGGTAAGTACCGTCATACCCACAAGGGTAACCGCAAAGCTGCGGGAATAAATGACACCCGTATAGAATTTCCGGTAAACAAAATAGATAACCGCACCCATGATCAATGCCGTAAGAAGGCCCAGCGCGGCGTTGGTGATACTGACACCGTCAAACACACCGGATTCAAGGATGGATTTTTTAATCAAGTCCTGTACACTCATACTCTTTCTCCCTATCAGTTCTCATACCAGTATTTGAAGCTGTTCATATATTCCGTTTTTTCATAACAGAGGACGTACTTGGATACGGCGGTAAACTCGGATGCTCTGTCCGGCAGCAAATCACGGACGAAGCGAGGCAAAAACTCCGTATATTTTACCTCCATTACGCACTTGCCCGGTTCAAGCACGGGCAATGCCGGAAGCGTATCGTCAAATATGTCGAAGCTGCCCACCGCAGCGCGCACATCCATATCGAAGGTGATGCGTACCGTTCCCGCATCCAGAATCCACGGCTCGCGGTCGTAGTCAACGATCGTACGGGGGCGAAGCACATTGCTGACGCACTCCACGTAAAATTCCCGGCAAAGCGGCTGATTGCTGTGCAGCAAAAATTCGTAATCCCCGTCCAGGATTTTGTAAACCTCGTCTCTTGTCAAGGAGGCGGATTCTTTGAAAATATAACTGCCGAATTTCTTTTTTCGCTCCAGCTTAATGCTCTTGTCCGAGCAGTTGTAGATGCGGATGCGATACTTTTTTCGCTCAAGCACGCCCGCATCCTTTTCCTCGTACGCGGTATGGAAATAATCGTCAAAATACAGACTGCGGAGCATATATCCGCCGTTTTGCGCATGCTTGTCCAAGGTGAGAAGCGGAGGAAGTCTTCGACAAATATACTCCTTCTGCGCCGTATCGATCAGGTACTTCCACTCATGTCTGTACTTCTCATTTTTCGACATAAATATCCTCCACGATCTGTCCGTTTTCATCAACGTAGAAGCATTTTGTGCCGTAGACCTTGCCTTTGTTCGTTATATAACAGTCAAAGGCAGTCTGGGTTTCACCGCCGGCATCCGTGGCAATCACGCGCATGAAGTACTGGCCTGCCTCAGGCAGCTGGAACTCCGTTGTGGGAATCCGCAGCCCGGTCTTTTTCACGATTGGATTCGAAAAGGTATACTCATCTGCCAGTTCAAAGGAATACGTCACCGTCTCCGCATCAAACGTATAGGCGGTATCCCACTGCACGCTGACAGTTTGTTCTTTGGCCTCGGGAACACCGATATAAAACGGCATGGGCTTTTCGTAGGACTGCTTGTAAACAGCATAATTGTTCTTCACTTCCTCCACCAGAGAAGAAGCGACATAATCGTACTGTGCCGAAGTCAACGGTACGTGCTTTTTGTCAGGGCCGGAATACACGTAGGGCTTTAACAGTGCGGAATAGGTTTCCGCATAGGCTTCCAGCCGTCCATCCGTCAATTTTGCGTAAAGTGCATCTACCGCTTCCGACAATGCGTTACGGTAAAGCTCGGTCTGCAGACATCTTTGGAAAAGTACGTTTCCCCAGTAGTTGCTGACACCCCGCTCCCACTCGGCGTAATCACTTCTGCTGTGCAGAATATGCTCCGCTTCTTTGAAGGAGCCGTCCAGATCCCATGGTAATATATACCACCGCTCACTGTTGAGAGGACTGTATATGTAGAAGTTTCGGTTCTGCGTATCCACGTTTCCGATAAGCAGCTGAAACGCCATCCAATACGCCATATTTTCAACGTCAAAATTCTCTGCCAATATGGTTTCCATCGGAATGGAATAATCGTTGATCCTCTCCAACAGGCGTATCAGCTTCGTATGGTCGTCATCGCCCTTCACCTCAAGGATTTTCTCAAATGCCGTCAGATTGTAAGCGGGATCGTCCTTGAGAAGGACGGTATCTTCGTAGCGATAAAACTCGCAAAGGTTTATTTTGTACAGATGTCCCTTCTTGTCCAGTCCATGCCGCTCAAGGGCTGTCTTGTTCAGCTGCTCCACCTGCGTATAGATACCGTAGTCCTCGAATTTGGCATCGGGACCGGCCGTTGTATCCTTCACGTACAGGCGGACGAACGTGGTGCGCAGACTCATCAGCTCATCGATCTCGGAAAGGAGATCGAAGCCCAGCTTATTGCGGAAGCGAAGTCCGTCGGTCTGATGCTTGTTCAGCGCGATGGTCTGCTGACCACGCCAATCGCCCTTGTTGTCCTTGATGCTGATCTTATAATTTTTCTGGGAATTCTTACTGGACGTCTGACCGCGAATCTGCACGGTACAGTTGGGAGCCACCTGGCCGTAGCCAAGCTCCCCCGGGATGAGGCCGTTTTCGTCCCCTACCTGGATGAGGCCGGCTACCTTATAACGCTCCACTCCCATCTCTTCATAATCGTACACCGAATAGGTATTGATTTCTTCCCAGGTGTGATCGGTATTCTCCGCGGAATTGCCCATGGAAACCGTAAGATACATCGTTACGATCTCCGTGTTGTCCTGATTTTCATAAATCAGATTCTTATCACGGATATGGATACTCTCCCCTGTCTGTATATCGTCTTTTTCAATGATTGTGCCAAGATTGCTGTTTATCGCAGGCTCAATCACATCGCTGCATCCACCAAGGCAAAGCGCAAAGAGAATGCCTGCACATATAAGAGTGACGGATTTCCTTATCATTTTTTATGTCCCTCCAGTGTGTCTTCCAAAAACTCGCCAAGTCTTGTAAATATACCCGATCGGTCCTCGCTTACAAGAGGCTGTACGGACAAAATATAGTAGGGCAAACGTTTCAGAAAGTAATTCAAACGAATAACGGCTGCCGTGGCGAATACCAGCGCGGCCAGCAAAAAACCAAATCCGTAGTAGAGATTGGGAAAGAACAGGGAGACAACCGTAAATGACAACGATGTCACGGCAAATATCCCACTGGTTACAAAGGCACCCGCATAATCCGTGAGATAAAGCTGTATGAGAAACAGCATATTGCCGATAGCGTAAATGCCGTAGCCGACACAAAGCGTGCGGAAATATCCGCGCATAATCTCATTAAAGCCAAGCGGCAGCAGTTCCAATACGTATCCACCCAGAGCGATCACCACAGCTGTAAACAGAAGCTGCTTCAGTGCCGTATAAAACAGCTCCGTCTTCAGCGTGCCGATCATTTCCTTCTCGGCTTGCTTTATGTTGTCGATGGTACCTTTGTCGTTGTAAAGACTGTAATGGTTGCGGTATTTGGGATAAAAATTCACCTCTACCGACACAACGAAATTCACCGTGGTCATAAGAGCCGTCATAAAGGCAAGTAGGGCAGGCACGTCATACCAAGGCGCACTGTAAAACAATCCGTGTACCCGCACGCCGATATCCGAGAACCACATAATTACGATATGGGAAAACATTCCGATATTCATAAAGAGTCCGGAAAGGGCCAAAGGCCAAAAGCAATCCACCCATTTCAGGAAAGAAAAGGCACCCAGCGATGTATGGGGGAAATAGCGGTGCAGCAGAATCACGTCCCACACAAGCATAACACCGTATCCCAGCGTCACCGCGAACAGCATGGCTTCCACGACGGGCAAACCCAGCCACAAAAGCAACGCCCCCATCAGCAGGCTTACCGCAACGGATGTAAGAAATGAGAGGAAGATTCCCTTATAGTCCTTGATTGCCGACAGAAAACCCATCGCATTCCACACGATGACAAGCTCATTGAAAAGTATAAAGCACAGTATTCCCTGAGCAGGCGTCGCACCGGAAAAGCCAAGGAAAACGCCGTACAAAACGCTTCCGATGGCCATCATCAAAACCGTCGATCCCCAGAACGCGGGAAGTACCGCCCCTTTCTTTTCCTCAAACAGCATATCGGCCACGAATCTTGTGACCACCATGGAAAAGAAAGACGTCACCGAAACGGAGGCAAGCAGCGTGTAGGTGATCATGCAAACAAGCACTTCCCGTGTATGAAGATCGGTCTTCGCAATCCCGCAAAGCGTGGTAATACCAAGCAGCAGCAAAACGCCCAGAAGCATAGGTCCCGTGCAAATGACTGCCGCATATCCGTACGCCTTGGCGGAGTTCAAGACACCTTTTTTGGCAAATAACTTTTTCAATTCGAAACCGATCCCGGCCATTCGTTTTCCACCTCTTTATAGAGATCCCTGTATTTGGTGAGCATTATATTGTAGCGAAAATGCTCGTACGCGCGTTTTTGTCCGATTTCGCCCATCTTCAGGCGCAATTCTCTGGATTCACACAAAAGCTCCATAGCATCCGCCAGCTTTTCACGCTGCATGGGCGGCGCAAAATACCCGGCCTTTCCCAGCGCATCGCCGGGCTTTCCGTTGAGAAGTTCACTGCAGCATCCCACGTCCGTCGTCACCGCAGGACGCCTTGCCGCAAAAGATTCAAGCACGGACAGCGGCTGCCCCTCGGAAATGCTTGTCAGAAGCGTAAAGTCCAGTTTTTCAAAATACTCAATGATGTTCACACGTCCTGTGAAGATGATCTTATCCTCCAGATTCAGCTGTTTAACAAGCGCATAACATTCCTCGGCATATTCCGGATCGTCCACACCACCCATGATATGGAGACGCACGTTATCTTTTCTGGCACACAGCTCAAAAAAGGCGTAGATCATCGTTTTGATATCCTTGATCGGTGCCAGACGGACAACCGCACCGATATCCACCATACCGTCATCCTCTTTCAGCGGTATATCGCACAGCCGCTCGTAGCTGATACCGTTTTCTATGACTCTGCATTTGGATGCGTCGCATCCCATATCGATCTGTGTATGCATAGCCCTTGTAAACAGCGAGGTGACGCGAAACGCCCTCTTGTAGGTCAAGTCGGAGAGCATATAGAAGAAATCAATCCAGTGGGGCTTGAACGCTCTCGCTACCCACTTGGCACGGATGATCTCCTCTTCTCTTTCTCTTGTATAAATGCCGTGCTCCGTGAGAAGCATGGGCTTTTTCTTAATATAAGCCGCCATGGACGCAAGCAGTCCGCCATATCCCGTACAGATAGCATGATAGCAGTCCGCATCCGGTATCTTCGATCCCAACAGGTAAAGCACCGGCAAAAGGCGGGATCGCACGGAATGGAATGTGTCGGAAAAAGCGATAAACGGGAAATCCTTTCGGCAGGTTTCCGTCAGGATCTCAAGAAAGCTTTCGCTTTTGAGATAGGCCATCGGATTGATCCGCTTCACCTGGTACATCTCAAAAAGAAGATCCCAATCCGGCTTATCCGAGGAAACGAGTCGGCGAAGAGCCTCCTTTTCCTTTTCGGTAAAGCTGTGGTTAAAGATGCCGGAATCCTTCACGCGCAAAGCATCGTCCAGAAACACCTGCTCCACCTGGACCACATTTTCCGGCAGAGTATAGACAAACTTATCCCTGTCCTCTGCCTTGGCACCGATTACCCAAAGCACAAATTCATGCTCAGGCATCTCGGTTATATATTGATGCATCCAAGTGGAAACGCCGCCGTTGACGTACGGATAACAGCCTTCCAAAACCAAACAGATCCTCACGATATACTCCTATTTCAATGTAATGTCAACCACGTTCTCCGTCGCCGAAAGCAAATACAGTCCGCCCGTCAGGTGCACAAGCGTTCCGCCCTGCACGTCGCCGGGCACTTTTTCATTAAAACGCACGAGAAGCTGTGCCTCATCGTAAAAATTATCAATCGTTATTCTCACAACGTCCTCGTCCACCGCAGTGTGCGGCGCGACAGCAACGTATCTCTGCACAGCGGCAGAGGCTTCCGAACCGGTCATATTCCGAAGTCCGGACGCAGAGGAATACAGCCATGTCAGATAGCCGTCAAAGCGGCGCTTCATTTCCGTCCAGCCAAGCTCCGCACCGCGCTCAGGGTCCAAAGCATCGTCGGGGTGCGTAAAGTGGGAATTGACAAAATGCATATTCAGCTCCGAAACGGAGGCAATATTCAAAAAGTCATCCATAATGAAACCGTACACAATACGGGGCTCGTCAACGACGCCGTTTTTGTTCACGTCGAATTCCTGCATACAGCCGAAGCCCAACTCCTCATCGGCGGCATCATCAAAGTAAATGCCGGAGATGGTTTTTATATGGGGATACTCCTCCAGCAAGAACGCCCGTCCCTCCTCAGACAACAGATTGGACGGCGGAACGTACAAGGAAAACTCGGTGTCGGAGAAAAGAGACTCACACAGTGCCACAAGCTCGTCAAACGCGGCTTTCATGGCTGCTTCGGACTTCCAGGTTTTGTAGTCGTAGTTTTCGTTATACTTTCGGTTGCCCAGCACAAGCGGCTGATGGTTGTAGCCGTGATAGCCAAGCTCGCCGCCCTTTCGGAGAATCATATTACCGAAATTCAGAAACGTACCGGTGTCGGGCAGCGCATCGGTGGTTCCGTCCACGGAATCGTCATAGGACTCGATGGCAAGACCGGTATATTTCAGCCCGAATTTGTCGGCGAAGTTCATCATATCCGGCCACCAGATGTTGATGTAGAAATCCCGGATCGTCGTATGATAATCCCGCTGGATGTACTCGCTGTTTCCGCTGGGAATCTGGGACGGGAAATCATCCAGATAGAAGGTAGAGGCGTTAATGACGGGATAGACGCACACATCGGCAAGAAGGCTGTAGGAAGCCGCATAAAAGCCTCGCACCGATTTATCGTATATACCGATATTATCAATGACGAACACGCCTTCTCCGTAATCGGCACGCCATACAAGCGGCACACCGTCCTCGGTATTGGCAGTTGCGTAAACCGTTGTGGTTTCCTTGGCAAGCACTGCCGTTCTCGCTGATTCAAAGGGATCCGGTATGGCAAAAGCCCGACCGCCGCCGATCATAAAACCGTCATGCAGATATATACTCTCCACCGTATAGTAACTCGGCGCAAGCGCATCGATACCGATCATTTGCGCAATTGCGGAAGAATGCGCATTGGTTTCCAAGGTCAATGGAAACCACGCAGCTCCGCCATCATGCACCCATTCACAAAGAGTCATCACCTCGTCTCCCATAGGAGCAAGGTCGGTGAGCAAAACAATAACCTCCGAAAACGCGTCAAAGGCAGGCATTTTTTCCGTAGCAAGATCCCTTACCGTATACCCAACCTTCATATCATCCAGAATCACGCAGAACTGCGCGTAGGCAATATTGGAGGACTCGTCCCGGCTGTCTCGCAAAAGGAGCGCCCTTTCGGGAAGAGTGGCACATACTTCCTCTTTTGTAAAAATACTCTCCCGGGGCAGCATCTCCAGCCCTCTTTCATAACGGTTCGTGCGGATACCGCTCAATTCTACGAACAGTATGAAGGCAATAACCGTAAACACAAGCAAAATAACAAGGATTCCCTTAAAACTGAATTTACGGAACCGATGTATCAGTTCGCCCAAAACGCAATCGCCTCCTTTGTTTTCGACGACAAGTACACGTGGCTGTTTTCTGTCTGAGTGATGAATTCCCGGATCTCCTCACCCTTGCGCACAGAGGCAAGATACTGAAGGCGTAAAAGAATATATTCTTCCGAGTCCGGCCATTTTTCACCCATAACCCCGATAACTTCACCGGCGTCATCAAAATTTTTCCGTTTCAGCTCGTTTTCCGCAAGGCGTGCATAATCCTCGATATTGTCACATGCCTGGATTTTGTCGCGCATCAGCTGAGAAAACAGCTGCCGATTCATAACCTCCACCTGTCCCTGCATCAAATTCTGGGACAGACAGCTCCACAGAAAGTCGCAATACTCTGCAAGGACTTCCCTGTTATCCGGATCGGCGGCATGAGCCGCCTCCAATTTCTGGAGCATGTAATCGTTTTCCTTGGATAATTCCACCATGGCAGTAACGGCATAGTGAACAACCTCTGTATCCTCGTTGTTTCCCGCTTTCTGCAGAAACTCCACGTAATCGCCCGGATTGTCGTTCAGTACGTCCATAATGAGCGAGCGCCGCTCTCTTGCAGAATTGATAAGGAGAGCCTCTTCAATAGGCACGGTCATATCCGTCCTCTTGTCATCCACCGTTACACTACGGTACAACTCCGATTCAAGCTTCAGCTTTTCCACGCCTATCTCCGCACAATCCTCGGGGTTGAACCCGAGTCGGAAATGCAGAACCAGCACGATCAGCACGCCCCAGAACGGAAGAAGCAGTGCAACAAAAAACATATATTTATGTACCGAAAGAACTCGGAACAAGATTCCGACAAGCACAAGCAGACATACAAATATATGTACTGCCGCAAGTATCAGGTAGATCATAATTTGCCTTTCTTATTTCAGTACGGTAGCAGTGATGTCCAATCCTTCAAATCGAGGCAGTATAAATTCCAGGTCTTTCTCCGTTGCCTGTGAAAGAATGAGCCGCAGTTTTCCCTCGGCTGTAATGCCGAGAATATCGGTAATACGGATTTTTCCGGCAAGCATGACGTCCGCTTCTTCCATGGTATGCCCTCTCAAATCGAACTCCATCAGTATGTAGGAGGACACCTTTTTCTCAGCAAGCGCGGCAAAATTCCTTGCACATTCTTCAAAGTACTCCGTGTTCATAATGCGGGTATTGCCGATATACTGCTTCTCCGTCAAAGCGGTACTGTAATCATACGCCCGGAGCAGCGACATCTGCACCAGATCCCGCAGAATCTTGAACAGATTCACATAATAAAGGGATCTCTGGTCTATGTTCGCGTGCCACAGAAAAATCATCATTACCAGTTCATTGCCCCGATATACACCGGCAGCATACATGGGATATTCCCCGCTCAGGGAGGTGTTTTTCCATATTCCCCCTTCCTTCAGCTGCTCAACGACCGGTGCGTACGCATCCATGGAAACGGATCGGGAAGCGATATCAAGAAGGTCTCTCGAGGCAACTTCCAAACGGCCAAAGGGTGTGCCCGGCTTTACGGAATATACGGTAATGCTTTTATTTTCAAGGATTTCCTCGAAGGTTTCAATGATCCGCAAATACAGCTGCTGGGGTGCAACGGTGTTCAGCCTTCTCGTAATATCAAAGACTTTGCCAAAGCTGTCTTTGGAGGAAATAATCTGCTTTTTCAGTTCTTTTTTATCCCGCAGTGTATCTTCGTGGATCTCACTGGTAAAAATCAGTTTGTTTTCCAGAAGTTTATTCTGCTCTTCCAGATATCTGCCGCGATCCTCTTTTTTCAGATTCACGTAGCCGCACAGTCCTCCCACCAAAAAGAAGAACACGAAAGCGAGCCAGTTGGTAGGCTCATAAAAGATCGTAAGCGGATCGGTACCCGCCATAACACGGGCGATAAAGTAAGAAACACTGCTGAGTGCGGCCGACGCAATACCGAAGGAGAGACCGTACAGCGTTGCCATAATCACGATGAATATGATACGGAAATCCACGATGGAGAAAATAACCGCGGAATCCGTAATGTACATAAAGAATTCGGACAGCAAGAACAGCAGAACGAGTTCAACCGTCTTCAAAAACAGGGAATGAGCGGCTGCCCATTCCTTCAGTTTATCAAGGAACGTGACTTTTCTCTCCTGCTTTGTGCTCAGATACAGCGCATACTGGTCCCGCAGATCCTCAAGAATGGATATTTTCGCAAACCATCCGTATTCGCTTCGCAGCGCGGTATTGACGGCGTTCAGGGATCCGGAAGAATGGGTTTCCGTAAATTCCGTTTTGGCATACTCCGCCAACTCGGTAAGTCTTTCCGCCAAATCGGCAAACGTGATGTGGAATTCATCTCCCACACTTAAAATACCGCTGCCGCCCTTCCAGTTATCCACAATACGGGCTATCAGATCCGACAGATCTCCCAGAGAAAGGAAATGCATTTTGGATGTGGAAGCTTCCGGAATCCGTACGGTTTTCTTATTGTACAGATCTTCGAAAACACCGTAAAGAAAATCCTTTTTATATGTACCGGAATACAGATAGGGTATCTGCACCGTTTTGATATCCAGCCCGTGTTTTTTCGAGTAAAGCTCGCACAGTTTCTCACTCGCTGATGCCAATATGGATTTATCGGTCTTTTCCTGCAGCGATGAATCGATGGAGGACAGATACAGAATCTTGACCTTCTTTTGCAGTTCCGAGGCGTATTTCAGAACCTCGCTCAACTCCTCCGCGTCATTCTGCACCGCAGAACGGAAACGCAGCCCGGCGGAAAAGTACACAATCAGATCAAATCCGTAAGTTTCCAGAATAGCCTTCACCGACGGCTTGCGTACACGGAACAACTTGATCTTATCCGCACTGCCAAGCTCCGTGTTGCCAACCACCATAACCTTGCTCTGCGGGAACGTGGTTTCCACAAACTCTTTGGTAATATACTCCGTGTTGCCGATCAGCAAAACCCGCTTCAGGCGAATGCTTGTATATTCTTCGACGATGCTTCTGTTTTTCAGCACGTTCTCGCGGAACGCCACCAGGGAACGATGATTGACCACGCGCATAAGGCACTCAACCAGCACTTCGTCAAACATACCGCACATTCCGCTTGCAATCATCTGCAGCGCAACGTCCTGAGAAAAAGCGTCCTTATAAGCACGGGAGCTTGTCAGCGCATCGTAGGAGTCCGCAAGTGCCACAACCTGTGCCCAAAGCGGGATCTCCTCTCCCCGCAGTCCATCGGGATAGCCCGTACCGTCGACTCTCTCGTGGTGATATCTGGCGATTTGCGCTGCATATTCGACAATCTTCCCGTCCACATCACCCGGCCGTGCATCGCGAATGATCTTTTCACCGAAGGCGGAGTGTTTTTTTACAATATCGTATTCCAAAGGAGACAAAGTCCCCGGATAGTTCAGAATGCTTTGCGGAATCTGCATTTTACCGATATCGTGAAGTGACGAAGCAACGGCTATGGCCTCAATATCCGTCTCAGAAAGGCCGCTGTCCGATTTGTACGTGCACCACTCGCGCAAAATAAGCTCTGTAAGAATCCTTACGTGGTAAATGTGATAGCCGCTTTCGCCATTCAGAACCGGAGCAATTGCACTCTCTTCAACATATTCAATTTTCAATCCGGTCAGCGCATCTTCTATGTAATATACCAAAATCGGACTACCGCGCATGTTGCTATCTCCTTGCTGAAATCATTGCAAATCGTTGTAATTGTATGTTTTGTAAAAATGTATACCAATCCAAGATATATTGTACACCCAAAAGCAAAAAAAGTCTACATTAATATCGATAAAAAGCATATAAATTCCTATATATTTCCTACGGATTTTCCCGTCGGACTGTCCGCCCCCTTTCTATGGCTGAAAAAGCAAAAAAGAGCCTGTCGGCTCTTTTTGTTATTTGGTTACGTCAGACCAAAAAGATGCAGATAAATTCCATCTGAATTTTCAAATCTGCAAATTGAACCAAAAAATCAACGCCGCAGGCTGTTTCTCTCCCGCCTCTTTGATCAAGTCGGCTCTTCCAAAATTTTAATCAATCTGATTCCGATTCTGTTTGATATTTTTCAGAAGCCTCTCGCTAATCGTCACCCACTGATAGACATACCCCTCAGACGGAGTTTCTATCAAAATCTCTCCCGTGTCCTTGTATTCCGCAGGAAGATAGGAAATATGACTGTCCCCCCAATCCCATCCAACCGGCACATCGCCGTCAAAGGTCTGATATGCCCACATCAAACGGACTGGGCTTTTGCTTTGATTAATCCACATATCCGCTGCGCTTCGCAATGTATTCCCGGAACTGAAGCAGAAGCCGCTCTGATGGAATTCGCTGAGCAGATTGACAATATCGAAAACATAATATGCCGTTCCATCGTACAAATAATTGATGAAATGACCACCGCCTTCGCCTTCTACAAAGGTCATACCCAACATTCCAACAACATTATAGTCATCCTGAAGCAGATAGGAGGTCAAGCCTGAGCTGGCACCGCAATTTCCTTTGTTCACCGCAAAGGTCACCCAAGGGGCGTAGTTGTAGTGCCAATAGATATTTCCACCGCCAATACTGCTATCATACGTTGACAGATCTCCGCTATTCCCTTCAAATCCGGAAAGAGCGTAGTAGTACAGGCAGTCCCCCAGCGTCTTGCATGCTGCGGCAACTGTGTCGATGTCCTTACCAACCAGCTGCTCAAACTCTTCTTTGTTCATGGTAGGCGCCATAGAAGCAGGAATATCATAACTGCTCCAGTTAGCCTGCAGCTGACTCCATGCATACTGGACACGTTCTGTGCGTTGCGCGTCCTTCAGCTCCTTAATTCGTTCATCGGAAATACGATACCACTCCTCCACATCGGGCGAGACACGGAAAAAGTTGCCGTCCATATCAATGCGCAGTGTTTTTTCGCCGGCGTTTACAGCCAACAAATGATACATTATGAGATGGCTGTCATCCCGCATATCGGCGCGATGGGGAGGCAGCTTTGACCAATCATCCGCGTGGCCTTTTACTACCATTTCGTCAAACCCGAACACCGCATTTTCCCGTTGCGAATGCTGCGAAGGGTTCATAATCCGGTAACCGTTTTCAGTAGGAAACAACAAGCTGTGGTGAACGTTACAGTCCGATTCTCTTCGTACGGTTGCAGCAAGATACTTGATTGTCGGATAATCGTCCGCAAGGAACCATCCCGTTAGGGCTGTATAGGTGTCAGGCGCAGTCGCTTCCCGGCGATGAAGGTCAAGCAAAAACTCCACATTCACTTCGAAACCGGAGCTGATACAGTTATAGAAATGTTGTTCAAATTGATCCAGGTATTACCGCACTTCACGGTGCGCTAATGTAAATAAATTGTACGGATCGAAAAGTTGTAAACTGAATAGATCAAGGAAATTCGGTACGAATCCGAAACAACCCCCATTTCCGTGTTTGAGTTGTAAGCTCATAAGTCGGAAACCTGTCCGTACATAAAAAGTGAACACATCCTTGGAGAGGAGCGTGTGTTCGGAGGCCGCCATACTTGGCGGTACTTTTCCGGCACGCTCTTTTTTGTTTTTGCCGGATATTCAGGAAGGAGAAAAAACGCTCTTCTCACTTTAGCATCCCCAAAAACAAATGAAAAAAGAAAGGAATTGTGTTATGAAAAACGCAATACGAATGACCACAAAAGTGGTTGCAATGCTGATTGCGATTTTGATGGTCGCATCTATGCTTCCGTTGTAGCTCTTGCAAGTGAACCGACAGATACAACTGAGTACGTGTATCTCTCCATTAGCTTCGACAAAAATTACATCAATGACAAAAACGGATCCCCTATGGTATTCGTTCCCGTGGCTCTTTCGGATATTGCCGCTGTTGACCTTACGGAATACGGTCTTGAGAATATGCTCTACGATGCCGACGGCGACGGTAAATATGAGATCACCGCGCTCCAGCTTCTTATTTACGCTCACGAGGAGCTGTACGGCGGCGATTGGGGAGACGTAAACTTCGATGCGCTCCCCGGAAGCTCTTACTTCAAGGGCGGTATATTTGGCTTTACCGAAAATCTTGTGTACTTCCTCAACGGTGATTTCCCCGTGGACGAATCCCAATACAGCGATTATATGACGGTTGGTGCAACCTCCGACCGCATTGTTCTGGAAGCGGGTGATTTCCTTGACGTTGCCAGTTTTGAATGCTTTAGCTTCCTTTGGGACCAGCTCGGCGGCTTCCATTTGTTTGCCGACGAGAACGGCAACTACGTTCGCGATTATACAACAAAAGCGGGCGAAGCTCTTTCCGTTAAGCTGAAGCACTCCTTCTGCAATCTGATGTTCGGTGAGTCTTGGGTAAAGGATGCTACCGATTTTGAAATCTTCTACGGCTCGGTTTACGGTGAAGCGCTCGGCACGGTGACCACCGATGAGGAGGGTAACGCTGAGATCACCTTCGATGCAGCAGGTACATACTACGTTTGGAGTGAGGGCGGCATCGGCTCGGATGACGGAACGCACACGGCTTGCGATCATTATTCATTGACAGGTGAGCCTTGCGTTGTTTCCTCTCCCGCTTACGCAAGAGTAACGGTTACGGGTGAGCCTGAGCCCGAACCTGAGCCTGATCCTGAACCGGAACAGACTCGTCAGCCTCAGAATGTCAGCGCTGTGCTGAATGCGACTATGGCTCAGCTGGCTACAACGGTTACCGCACCTTCCTTCGGCACGAACGCAGGTGAATGGACGGTATCCAGCCTTGCGCGCGGCGGATATTTTGCAAAGGACAACGCTTACTTCACCGATTACTACAACCGCATCGTAGCAACCGTCAATGAAATTGCGGCAGAGGTAGACATGAACGGTGCGCTTGACAAGAACAAGTCCACCGAAAACTCCCGTCTGATCGTGGCGCTCTCTGCCATCGGCAAGGATGCAAGAGCAGTTGGTGATTGGAACTTGGTCGAGGCTTACAGCGCAAACGGCTTGGGCTGGGTCAAAAAGCAGGGTATGAACGGCACGATCTGGACGTTGATCGCGTTGGATTCGGGCAACTATGAAACCTCCGATCCCACCATCCGTCAGCAGTGTGTGGATTCCATTTTGGAGGCTCGCCACAATGATGGCGGTTGGTCTTTGGTAACGGCAAAGTCACAGCCCTCCAACGTGGATATTACCTGCATGACCTTGACTGCACTTTATCCTTATCGCGATCAGGAAGCAGTTGCTACCGCTTGCGCGGAAGCGATCGAATGGCTTTCCGCGTCCCAGCTTGCAAGCGGTGGATTCCCTTACGGACAGGGTGAAACCTCTGAAAGCTGCGCATGGGCAATCGTAGCACTTACCACTTGGGGCATCAATCCCGATACCGATACTCGCTTTATTAAGAACGGTAAGTCCCCGGTTGATAACCTTCTTACCTACTATGTAGAGGCAGACCGTATGTTTGCACACGCGGGCACAGAATCCAATGCTATGGCGACCGATCAGGCAACTTACGCGCTTGTTGCATACGACCGCTTCATAAACGGTGAAAAGGCACTCTACGATTATAGTGACGTAACCTTTGAGGCTGTAACTCCCAATGAAAATCCTACCACTCCCGAAACTCCCGACAAACCCGATACTCCCGTAACTCCTCCCACCACCGAAGGTGTTGGTGCGACTCTCGGACTTCCCGAGAAGGTGGAAAACGTGCCCGGCACAACCTTTAACGTGGTAATCAGCGTGAACAGTTGGGATAACGATGGCGCGTATAAGCTCCTTGATATGATCGTCAACGTCCCCGAAGGACTTACCGTAAAGAGCGTGGTCGTAAGCAACCGCCTTGTAGGTGGCACTCTCAGCTATAATCTGAGTGGCGGCAAGCTCCGCATCGTTTACTTTGATGCAAACTCCAATAACGATCTTACCGTGAACGGCGAAAGCTTCCCGCTGGAGCTTCTCACGATCACGTTCACCGTGGGAGATGTGGAAGCGGATGACATTTTGGCAATTTCGGTAACCGACATGAACCTCAAGCTCACCTCCGATCCCACCGATGAAAACTCCAAGGTTGAAATTGACACCGAGGATGCAACCGGTAATGTCACCGTAGTGGAAGGAAGAACCTTCAGTGCAGGTGTTCTTTACGAGGGTGACGGCGTAGATCTGATCCCTGCCGATAAGAAGGCGGTTGTTGTGACTGTTACCGATCTTGAAGGCGCAAAGAAACTCACCTATAACGACGGAACAAATACCGCCTTATTCAAGTACAATGCAGAGATCTCCGCAAAGCTCGGCGTTACCGCATACGTAGCACTTGTGGATGCGGACATTGCAACCGAAAACTTTGAAAATGCCGACTACTTCACCATCGAAGAAGCAGATGCCGACAGCATTACCTTCGGTGACATCAACGGCGACGGCGTTACAAATGCGCAGGATGCTCTCGCAGCTGTGGATATGTGGCTCCGCAAGGGCGACGAGCCTACCGGTGACGATATTCTTTCTGCAAACGTAAACGGCGACGGTCGAATTGATACCTACGATGCGCTTGCTATCGTAGAGGCCTTTGTTTATGATGACCGTCAGTATGCAATCGTAACCAAAGCAACGACAATTTTTGATTAAGTAAATCCTACAATACGGTGGGCGGGAGTTGCCTTCTGCCCACCTTTTCTGTAAAGAAGGAGAAAAACTATGACAGAGTGGCTGAAACGAAATAAAAAACTATGCTTCATCGTCGGAGGCGCGGTACTTGTATGCGCCGTCCTTCTTTGCATTTTTCTGATTCCGAAAGACGGTGGAGAACAAGTGGGTGACACACCCACCTTAACGGTGGAAACACCGCAAAAATTAAGTATATCCGGCACGGATACCTTCGTGCTTGACGTGACGATTTCTTCCTTTGGCGATGCGATCTATCCTGCCGCAAGCATGAGCATTGCATTTGATGCCTCCCGCCTGAAATTCCTCGGCGTGGAAGAAGGAAACGTATTTATTAAAAGTGACAATTCCTCGGGGCAGACGCTTCCCGAGTGGAACTATAACACCGCCGCTTGCAACGAATCGGGAAAGATCAACGTGATGTATCTCGATATGACGGGTGGCAAAAACGCCTTTTCGAAAGAATTACTCGCAGAAGACAACAACGTCGTGCTTCGTCTGAAATTCCGTCTGCGTGGCAGTGTTCGCGCGGGTGACGTTTGCGACCTAATTGTTGAGGATGCCGTATTCGCCGCTTCGAACGAAACGCAGAGCCTTGCAATGACAACGAATACATTAACCATTAAAAACGGAAAAATCGTGATAGGAGAATGAAAATGAAACGCTTAATACCCATTTTAATCATATTTTCGCTTCTTCTGTCGCTTTGCGCCTGTAATGGCAACTACGCCAAGGTTGACCTTAAAAAGCCCGTTTCCATTCCTGAGGACGGCATCATCGAAAAAGAAATGCTTTCGCAGATCAAGGACGAAAATGCGATCGCTAACTTTACCGGCAAATCGGGAGAACTCAACTACGAATGGACGATCTTCGGAAGTGACATCACCGAGGTGCGTGACGTAAACCTTTCGGTTTCGCTTGAAAAGGTAGAGGACGGCATCAAGGTCGTTTTCAGTGACAATTCCGATTTTGGATTTCCTGCACTACTTTCCATCCATCTGAATGAGAAATGGACAGCACTCGGCGCGACTGCATATAAGGAGGATACCGCTGTTTTCTCGGTGTCCATTACTGGAAGCAAAACGAGTATCCTCAACATTTCGTTCAATAAAGGCGTGGGAGAATGTGTCATTCGACCGAATGAAAATAAGGACACGTCGAGCGATACGAACCGCCCAAACTCCGACGGAAGTGCCATTGATCAGGACAAATATCTGACCGATCCCGTACCCGAGGGCAAGCCCCTGCCCGTTGAACCCGAAAATCAAGAGATCAACAAGGGCAAGGCGTACACTTGCACCTTCTCCATCGAATGCTCGACCATCCTCAACAATCTTGAAAATCTTGATCCCGATAAGCTGGAGCTTGTGCCGTCGGACGGTGTGATCCTGCCACCCACAACAGTGACCTTCTACGAGGGCGAGTCGGTGTTTGACGTGATCCAGCGAGTATGCAAGGAATATAATATCCATCTTGAATTTTCGTGGACGCCCATCTATAACAGCGCGTATATCGAGGGCATCCATAACCTATACGAATTTGACTGCGGTGCGCTTTCGGGTTGGATGTACCGTGTGAACGGTTGGTATCCAAACTACGGATGCTCCCGCTATCAGCTTGCCGACGGCGAGGTGGTTGAGTGGAGATATACCTGCAACGACCTCGGAAAAGACATTGGCTGTGATTGGATGGGATGATGAAGGATAGCTTTTACAATTACCATCCCACCGTATATCTTTTGTATTTTACGTTGGTGATCACATTTTCGATGCTATTCACGCACCCCGTGGCGCAGATCATCGCGCTTGTGTGCGCCATTACTTATGCGGTAAGCGTTGAGGGCAAAAAGGCGGTCGGATTTCTTCTGAAATTCTGCTTGCCGATGGTATTGCTCACCGCATTCATCAACCCAGCTTTCAGCCATGAGGGCGTGACCATTTTGTACTATTTCAGTAGCGGAAACCCTTTAACACTTGAAAGCATTCTTTACGGTGTGGGAGCAGGCGTCTTGCTTGTGACGGTGCTTTTGTGGTTCTCCGCGTTTTCGCGCGTGATGACCTCGGACAAGTTCATTTATCTGTTTGGCAGAGTAATTCCCGCACTTTCTCTTGTGCTGAGTATGTCGCTCCGCTTCGTGCCCAAGTTCAAAAAGCAGACCGAGATCGTGGTAGAGGCGCAGAGGTGCATCGGACGGGATATTTCCACGGGAAGCTTGTGGAAGCGCTTCAAGACCGCCGTCCTCATTCTTTCCATTATGATCACGTGGGCGCTGGAAAACGCCATTGAAACGGCTGACAGTATGAAAAGCCGAGGCTATGGGCTGAAAGGCAGAACCGCGTTCTCCATCTACCGTATGGATGACCGCGACAAATATTCTCTGATTTGGCTCGGCTTTTGCGGATTGTTTCTTACGGTCGGCGTGATGCTCTCAGCGTTTGGCTTCCGCTATTTTCCAAGCATTCGCTATGCCGCATTTGATATGACGACCATACCGTTTTATACAGTTTATTTCGGACTTTGCATCACACCCGTTGTACTAAACTTTACGGAGGAGAGAAAATGGAAAACTATATATTCAAAACTCTGAACTTTTCCTATCCCGAGTGCGAAGAAAAAGCCTTGGATTCTGTCTCCTTCTCGGTCAAGGAGGGTGAATTTCTGATCCTCTGCGGACCGTCGGGTTGCGGCAAATCCACTCTCCTGCGCCACCTCAAAACCTGCCTTACCCCTCACGGCAGATGGGAGGGAGAGATACTGTACGGTGGCGTATCTCTTGACAAGGTCGATGACCGAACGCAATCGCAGGAGATCGGCTTCGTCATGCAATCCCCGGAAAATCAAGTGGTGACCGACAAGGTGTGGCACGAGCTTGCCTTTGGTCTTGAGAGCCTTGGCTACGATACCCCAACCATTCGCCGCCGTGTGGCAGAGGTTGCCGCTTTCTTCGGTATTGAAAATTGGTTCTATAAAGACGTGACCGAGCTTTCGGGCGGTCAAAAACAGTTGCTTTCTCTTGCCTCTGTGATGGCGATGAACCCGAAGATATTGGTTCTTGACGAGCCGACCTCTCAGCTCGATCCTATTGCCGCCTCCGACTTTTTGGCGCTTCTCGGCAAGATCAACCGCGAGCTTGGTATCACGGTCATCCTCACCGAGCATCGCCTGGAGGAAGCATTCCCGTTTGCCACGCGAGTCATCGTGATGGAAAAAGGACGCATTATTTGCGACGATGCTCCCGAAAAGGTGGGGCTTGCCCTTCGCGATCGGGATAGCGGAATGTTCCTTGCTATGCCCACAGCTATGCGCGTATGGGCAGGTGTGAAAACCGATCTGCCTTGTCCCTTGACCGTTCGTGACGGCAGTGAATTTCTGACGGCTCGCAATCGTGAAATGCCCATCAAAGCCCTTACAGAAAAAGAAATCCACACCTACGGCGATGAGATCGCCATCAGTGCGGACGAGCTTTGGTTTCGATATGAGAAGGACTTGCCAGACGTGGTCAAGGGTTGCTCGCTCACCTTGCACAAGGGCGAGTTTTACGCCATTCTCGGCGGAAACGGTGCGGGAAAGACCACCACGCTCAAGTTGATCTCGGGCTTGAAAACACCCTATCGCGGAAGTGTGACCGTCAACGGCCGCATGGGCTTTTTGCCGCAAAATCCGCAATCTCTCTTTGTCAAGCGCACCGTGCGAGAGGATCTTTACGAGGTTCTGCGCGGTGAGAAATACGGCAAAGAGGAAAAGGACGAGCAGGTCGCCCGCGTGGTAAAGCTCTGTGAACTGACCGCCTTCCTAGATCGCCACCCCTACGATATTTCGGGCGGTGAGCAGCAGCGCACCGCGCTGGCCAAGGTGCTTTTGACCGCACCCGACGTTCTGCTCCTGGACGAGCCAACCAAGGGCTTTGATGCGGAGTTCAAGGTCAGCTTTGCCGCAATCCTCTGCAAGCTGACCGCGCAGGGCGTGACCATTCTGATGGTCAGCCACGACGTGACCTTCTGTGCCGAGTATGCCCACCGATGCGGAATGTTCTTTGACGGACACATCGTAGCCGAGGGTACGCCCGCCGAGTTCTTCTCGGGGAATAGCTTTTACACCACTCCCGCCAACCGTATGGCAAGGCATCTGATCCCCAAAGCCGTGACGGTTGCTGACGTCATCAGCGCTTGTGGTGGTCGCGTAGAGGAAGCCGAGGATCCCGACGAGGAGATCGTTCCTTTGCCGAAGCCCGCACCGAGAAGCGTCAACTATAAACCTAAGGCACTTCCCGTATGGAGAAAGCTGATCGCACTCGCATCTGCTCTTGTGGCTCTTGGGGTATTCCTATATGCCACCTCAATTACCGACCTTTCTGCGATCATCAATTCGTCGGGTATCACGGCAGAGGGCAAAGAGCAATTATTCCTGTACTTGATTCTGTTTGCCTCTATGTCGATATTCGTTGCCGCCATCGGTCGCAGAAGCGAACCGCCCCTTGTGGTGCAAACGCCCAAGGAAAAGCGTAATTTGAGTAAGCGAACCATCGTGGCATCGGTGGCGATCCTCTTGCTTATACCGCTGACTATCTTTGCCGGCATCTTCTATCTTGAAGATCGCCACTATAATTTGGTTGCGGTTTTGGTACTGCTTGAATGTATGCTGCCGTTTCTGCTCGTGTTTGAGGGAAGAAAGCCCAAGGCGCGCGAGCTTGTCACCATTGCCGTACTATGCGCCATCGGCATCGCAGGACGTGGACTGTTCTTTATGCTTCCGCAGTTCAAACCGGTACTCGCACTCACCATCATCGCAGGCGTTGCCTTTGGTGGCGAGGTCGGATTTTTGGTAGGAGCAATGACCATGCTGACCTCCAATATGATCTTCGGCCAAGGACCGTGGACACCGTGGCAGATGTTCGCCATGGGCATCATCGGCTTCCTCGCGGGTGTGCTGTTCAAAAAAGGCTGGCTCCGCCGCACGAGAGCATCTCTTGCCGTGTTCGGCGCATTTACCGCCGTCATCATTTACGGCGGCATCATGAATCCCGCCGCCGCTATGATGATGTCAAGCGAAACCCTCAAATGGGAAACCATCCTCGCGTGCTACGTAACGGGACTCCCCATGGATCTCATCCATGGCTTCGGCACGGTCATTTTCCTTATGATCGCCGCAGAACCGATGCTCGAAAAGATGGATCGGATTAAGGTGAAGTATGGGATTGCCGATTAACGAAAAAGCGCCTTACGCCCAAGTGGCGCAAGACGCTTTTTCTGATTATCCCTCGTAGCAGAACAAAATTCTAACCAAATTGTAAATCGGTCGCTTGATGTTCAAGGGGTGATCAAAGCCGATCTCGTAAAGGAAGGACGTTACCTCGCGGTTCTCCTTCGTATTCCAAACGCGCTTTACCGAAACATCCTCAAATTCGCATTTTTCGGAATCGGCAACGTATGCAAGGCTCTTGTTGAGCTTGGTGATTACGGCATCCTTCTCATAGTTCTTCAAGGACACTACAACGATACGTGTACGCTTGTTCTTGGCTTTTATTGCGCCGATAAGCGTGCGACAGCCTTCCTCAAACGCGGCTTCGTTACCGTCAAAGCCTTGCACATCTGCTTCACCGATATGTAAAAGCACGGTTTCGGGGCAAAGCTCTTTGACACACTCGTCATATACCTTTGCCGTATCGGTTGCCGAAAGTCCTGCAATACTGCGGTTATAGATATGATCGCTCAACGCAAACGCCTGCTTTAATTCTCCGAGGGGAAGATTTACGTCCTCAGCTCCGCCGAAGATCACAATTCCGTCGGACTCTGCAAGCTGATTTAAGGATTTGTATTTTGCAATTTCAGCTTCAAACATGATTCTGTGCCTCCTTACGCTTTGTTCGCTTTTCTGTCAAGCGTAACGTTTCGGAAGTAAACCAAGAGGTTCAGTGAAACGATAGCAAGGTTGATCAGGTACGCTACCAACACATAGTTGATGTTGCCAAGCGCGATCTTTGCCGAAATACCGGCGATGTAACCCGTAATGATCAGAAGGATAAACGGAAGGCTTGTGCTTTTTGAGGTTCTTGCCTTATATGCCTTGATCAAATTCATAGGCCAAGAAAAGCCAAAGCATACAAGCATAATTGTTTCAAGAATAGGTGCGAGCTCCATAATAAAATCTCCTTTGTGATGTTTGGTGCTATCAGCATATCACTCATGAGAGAACAAATCAATTTTAGCAAAATAAGCAACATATCTTTTTGTAATTTCTCATTTATTTTACTTTCAAAAGCTATTTTAGAAAGTAAAATTATGATAAAATATAGGCAAGAATAAAGATGGGGGAAAGGTGCATGAAAAGAAAAAAAGGGATCGTCAGCAATTCGATCCATCAAATACAAAGAAAAATATTTACAACACAGCTGATCCTTATCATACTGCTTGCCGTGGTGCTTGGTGTCACAGGTGTTTTAATAAACGTTCATTTTGAAACGCAAAAGCGCGACCGTAATCTGCAAAACATTTCTCAAACCATCGCCGCCTCGCCCTTACTCGACGATATTACAAACGGAGAGAATAGCGAATACCTTACCGAGTATTTCGATTCGCTTCAAAAATCTCTTGGGGATATTGACGTCATTTCCATTGTAAGCGCCGAGAACGTGAGATTGTATCACTCCAACCACGCTCTGATCGGCACGGTATACGACGGCACGATTCCGACCTTTGATAATACCGATTTTTATACCGAGGACAACAGCGGCCCGTCGGGAAAGCAACGACGCGCCTATGCCGCCATCTACGACGAGGACGGTAACTACGTTGGCTTTGTTATTTCGGTTATGCTGCAAGAAAGCATCAAAAAAGAAACGCTCCCGACGGTATTGATATTTGCACTCATTACCGTGGTTGCCGTTTTGATGGAGGTCATAATTTCAGCGGAGCTTTCGGAAAACATCAAAAAGAAGCTCCACGGCTATGAGCCGGACGTATTCTCTGCGATGTATCAGGTCAGAGTTAATATTCTCGAATCACTTGCCGAGGGCGTCATCGCCATTGACAAGGAGCGTACCGTGCAATTCATCAACAGCTCTGCGGTTAAAATGCTTGGTTGCAAGGAGTCCTACGGAGAGCAAGGCGTTGTTGGAAAACCGCTGGAAGCCGTCTGTGATCCTACCGTGTTTGAGTCAACTCTCTTGGTTGGAGAAAAGGAGTTCGGTGCACACGATGCAAGACTGCAAAACACCAATCTCATCATAGACCGCATTCCCATTACCAAGAACGGAGAGATCATCGGCGCTGTCGGCATTCTTCATAATCGTGAGGAATATATCAAGCTGATGGAGGATCTTGCGGGTACGCGGTATCTTGTGGACTCTATGAGAGCCAACAACCACGACTTTACCAACAAGCTCCACGTCATACTCGGTCTTTTGCAAATGGAAATGTACGAGGAAGCCGCGTCCTATATTGAGAACATCACCATTGTGCAAAGAGAAACCATAAGCAAGATTATGTCTGCAGTTAAAGAGCCTGCCGTTGCCGCCCTGCTGATCGGCAAAACGGCAAGAGCCTCCGAGCTGAACGTGAAATTCATTTTACAGGAGGGCTCGGTATTCTCGAAAAGCGATTATCCGATACCGACAGAAACACTTGTCACCGTCATCGGCAATCTAATTGACAATGCCTTTGAGGCCATGAATGAAGCAAATACCGACCTTGAAACGCCGAAAGAATTGCTTTTCGGAATTTACTCAAAGCCAAATGCGCTTTTAATCACCGCAAACGATACGGGCATTGGCATCAAGGATGAAAACAAGAAGCAGGTATTTGAAAACGGATACTCTACCAAAGGAAAAGGCAGAGGCACGGGGCTTTATCAGGTCAAGCGCTTGGTGGAAAATCTTGGAGGAGAGATTTTGCTTGACTCGCAGTACGGAACGGGAACCTCTGTTACCGTGACGTTTGATCAATAAAGGAGGTGTGGATATGCAATATAAGGTTTTGATCGTCGAGGATGATCCGATGGTATCTATGATTAACGAGCAATATGTGAATCGCAACAAAGCCTTTGTGGTCGTGGGAAAATGCAAGGACGGCAAGGGTGCACTTGACTTCCTTGAAAAAAATGAAGTTGACCTGATAGTTCTTGATGTGTTTATGCCATTGATGGATGGCTTTGAAACGTTGCGCCAAATACGAAAAAACAAGAAATCGGTTGATATTATTATGGTAACGGCAGCCAATGAC
>JBGVKV010000008.1:0-3039 GCA_045123975.1 Eubacteriales bacterium
TCCGGTGCGGGATAGGGTAGTTGCCGGTATCCTCTTGCGATGGCACCCGTGTTGATCTCAAAGGGGATCCCCAAAGGGAGCAGGGCATCCACTGCCGCTTTGGCGGCGGTGAGATATCGGGGAGCACCTTCGTCAAACAGGCATCCGTCCCGGTTGCACTTGGCGATCAAGTCGAAATGCCCGATCACGTGGGGGCGCAGGCGGCCGATCTCGGCGACGGAGCGGAAGTAATCCTCCGCCATAGAAAGTCCGTCCCCGCCGTAATAGGTGTCCTTGGCGTGCAGAAGCGCGTCCACGCTCTCGTCGGTGGAGAACCAGTTTTTCCCTTTCCACAGATAATGGACACTGCCGATCACGTAATCGTATCCGTCGGTGGATTCCGTGCCCCACAGATCCTGCTCGATGCCGCAGAGTACGGTGATTCTATCCCGATACTTTTCCTTCAGGAGGGCGATCTCACAGCGGTATTCTTCGATCCGCTCCTTCGGGATGCAGTAGGAGGTGTCAAAATCCGTGTGGGAGTGGGTGGTGATACCGATCAACGGCATGCCCCGCTCGATGGCGGCCAGCACCATTTCCTCAGCGGAGGTGTTTCCGTCGCAGAAATTTGTGTGCGTGTGAAAATCGCCGCGGATCATTTTGTCATCTTCTCCTGCTTGATCTTGTGATCGATCACGTGGCGGGAGGCCAGTTCTCTGTGGATATCCTCAAGGGAAATGCCCATCTGGATCATCAAAACCAAAAGATGATAGGTCAGATCGGCGATCTCGTACACCGTTTCCTTTTTGTCGTCCGCTTTGCCGGCGATGATCACCTCGGTGCATTCCTCGCCTACCTTTTTCAGAATCTTGTCCAGTCCCTTCTCAAAGAGATAGGTGGTGTAGGAGCCTTCCTTTTTCTCCGTTTTTCTGCCTTCGATCAGCGTCATCAGCGCTTCCAGTGAGAAATCCTGCTTGTCTTCACTCTGCCATACGGGATGGGTGAAGCAGGAGGTGGTACCCGTGTGGCAGGCAGGGCCGTCGGGCTCCACAGTGATCACCAGCGCATCGTTGTCGCAGTCCGCGGTGATGGATACGATGTGCTGGTAGTTCCCGCTGGTTTCCCCCTTCAGCCAAAGCTGCTGACGGGAGCGGCTGTAAAAGCAAGTCAAGCCCTTCTCCATGGAGATGGTGAGGCTTTCCCGATTCATATACGCCAGGGTGAGAACCTGCTTCGTTATGCTGTCCACCACGATGGCGGGGATCAGTCCGTCCTTGTCGAATTTCAGTGCATCTATCTGTATCATTTGTAAAATGTCCTTTCCGTGGCATCAGGCCCGCATGGGTATGCCGTTTCGTATCAGTTCTGCTTTGAGATCAGGAATGGCCACTTCGTTGAAGTGGAAGATGGAGGCGGCCAGCCCCGCATCCACACCGGGGAGTGTGGTGAACAGCTTGGTGAAATCTCCGATGCAGCCCGCACCGCCCGAAGCGATGACGGGAACGGATACGGCGCGGCACACCGCGTCCAGCATTTCGAGATCAAACCCGTTCTTGACGCCGTCGGTATCGATGGAGTTCACGACAACCTCGCCGGCACCGGCATCCACACAGCGGCGGATCCATTCGATGGCTTCCATGCCGGTATTCTCACGGCCGCCCTTGGCGAATACGCGGAAGGTGCCGTCCACCCGTTTTACGTCCACGGAGAGGACTACACACTGATCGCCGTACCGCTTGGCGGCCTCGCCGATGAGGGCGGGATTGCGGATGGCGCCGGAGTTGACGCTGACCTTGTCGGCACCGCATTTAAGCACCCGATCAAAATCGGAAAGGGTGTTGATGCCGCCGCCCACGGTCAGGGGGATAAAGATGGTCCCTGCTACCTCGCAGAGAATGTCGGTAAACAGTGCCCGCCCCTCTGCCGAGGCGGTGATGTCGTAAAACACCAATTCGTCCGCCCCGTTATCGCTGTAATACTTGGCCAGCTTAACGGGGGAGGAAACGTCGCACAGACCGAGAAAATTCACGCCCTTCACTACACGTCCGTCCCGGACGTCCAGGCAGGGGATAATTCGTTTAGTAATCATTTGGCTACCTCGATGGCTTCACGGAGGGAGATGGCGCCGGTATAATAGGCACGGCCGATGATGGCGCCGTAGAGATTTTTTGCCGCCAGCCGCCGCACGTCCTCGATATGGGATACGCCGCCGGAGGCGATGACGTTCATTTGGAAGCGGCTCATCAACTCCGCATACAGATCGTGATTGGTGCCGGCCATGGCGCCGTCACGGGAAATATCGGTGCAGATCACGGTGCGCACACCGAGCTGCTCCAGCCTGGCCATAAATTCCATAGCATCGGTTTCGGAGGTTTCCACCCAGCCACGGATGGCCACCTTTCCGTCCCGGATGTCCACGCCTACGGCGATCCGATCGCCGTATTCCGCCAGAGCTTCTTTTAAGAATGCCTCATCCCTGAGGGCCGCGGTGCCGAGGATCACCCGATCCACGCCGGCATTCAGATAGGCGCGGACGGTATCCATGTTGCGAATGCCGCCGCCCACCTCGGTGAACAGATCGGTCTCGGCCGCCAGACGGCGGATGGTGTCGATGTTGGGGGTGGTGCCGGATTTGGCACCCTCCAGATCCACCAAATGGAGACAGGTGGCGCCGCAGGCGGCAAAATCCCGTGCCACGGCAAGAGGATCCTCGTTGTATACGGTCATTTGGTCGTATTCGCCCTTGAGCAGGCGAACCGCTTTTCCTTCAAATAAATCGATGGCAGGGAAGATCAGCATAGATTACCCTCCGTTTCGCAGAATGCCCGCAGGATGTTTAGACCAACCTCGCCGCTTTTTTCCGGATGGAATTGGCAGCCGAACACGTTGCCGCGCTGGGCGGCGGCGGTCAGCGGCGCGCCGTACTCGGCGGTGGCGATCACGGCATCTCCGCAGTTTGCGGCGTAATAGGAGTGGACGAAGTACACGTGATCCCCTTCCTTAATGTAGCGGAACAACGGGCTCTTTTCTCCCGGGAAGGAGAGGGCGTTCCAGCCGATG
>JBGVKV010000009.1:0-8118 GCA_045123975.1 Eubacteriales bacterium
AAGAAATACTCCTTCACCTACGGCGTAGTGGGTGAGGGCGACGCCAAAAAGATCTACCTTGACGATCCCGAAGCGGCGGCGGACGTGTTCCACTTCGCAAACGACCAGATCGCGGATCTGGTCAGCGCCGGCGCTCTCGCCCAGATCGGCGGCTCCTACCGCACGGCGGTGGAGGAGGAAAACCTGACGGGTGCGGTGGATGCAGCCACAGTGGGCGGCAAGCTGTACGCGTTCCCCGCCACGGCGGATAACGGATATTTTCTCTATTACAACAAGGCCGTATTCGACACGGCTCCCAATACCCTGGCGGAAATTCTTTCCCTTTGCACCGACGGGCGTAAATTCGCCATGAAGGTGTCCGACTCCTGGTACCTGGCCTCCTTCTTTCTGACGGCAGGCTGTACCTTCCGTGAGGATAAAAAGATCGATTTCAACAGCGCAAACGGATTGGCGGCGGCCCGTGCCGTCAACGCTCTGTGCCGGGATCCCCGTTTCGTGAACTTCGGTGCGGATTACGATCCCTCCATCATTGCGGGATTCGGCGACGGCAGTGTGATCGCGGCGGTGTCCGGCACATGGAACGCGGAAAAGATCGCCGCGGAGATCGGTGCGGAGAACTTGGGCGCCACCAAGCTGCCCGTGATCGAGATCGAGGGCGTGGAGGCCCAGATGATCGGCTTTGCGGGATATAAGCTGGTGGGCGTCAATGCGGGTACCCGCTATCCGGAGGATGCGGTGAAGCTGGCGGCCTGGCTGACAAATGAGGAAAACCAGCTGAAGCGGCTTCGTGAGCGATCCATGGCACCGGCCAACAAGAAGGCGGCCGAGGATCCCGCGGTGATGGAAAATCCCGCTTTGGCGGCGCTGTCGGAGCAGATGCCCTATGCGGTGTCCCAGAACAACGTACCCGCATCCTATTGGGTGGCGGCGGAAGGATTTGGCACGGATCTGGTGGCGGGCAACGTGCCCGACGAAGCCCTGCAGGGCAAACTGGACGTGATGACGGAAACGGTGAACAACCCGATCGGGTAATTGATTAATCCACACATCAGGGGGTAGAGTATGGCGGATTTGGACTATTTGGCATCAAGCGGCCCAAGGAAGGCGTGGATCCGCTTTACAAGGGGGGCAAAATCCCTGCCCGGCCGGGCAAAGGACACCCTCACTCACCTGCCTCGGCGGCTGGGGGAGATGATGCGGGCCATTCCCCGGGCGATCGTTTCGGTGGGGCTGATCTTTATCCGGGGGGACTGGGCGACCAGGCTTTCCTTCGGCATCATGGGATTCGGCTGCCTGCGCCGGGGGCGCATCGGACGGGGATTGATCTATCTCTTCACGCAGATCGCCTTCTGGTACTATTTTTTCACCTTCGGTGTGGGCTGGCTGTCCCTGCTTCCTACCCTGGGTCGGGTGGCCCAGGGGGAGGTGTGGAACGAGGAAAAGGGTATTTTCGAATACACGGCGGGGGATAACTCCATGCTGGTGCTGCTGTACGGCATCGTGACGCTGATTATCCTTCTCTTGCACACCTGCATATACTTTTCCTCGGTATACGCGTCGTATGACTGCCAGTGCCGTGCCCGGGGGGCACAGCCTGTCCCCACCTTGCGGCAGGAGATTCTGGCCCTGCGGGACCGGGATTTCCATCGGGTGCTTTTGTTCCTTCCCACCGTGGCAGTGATGATCTTCACCGTCTTGCCACTGCTTTTCATGATTGCCCTGGCATTCACCAACTACGATCGGTTCCATATGCCGCCGGGCAATCTGTTCACCTGGGTGGGATTCGAAAATTTCCGGGCTATTCTGGGACTCTCCGGCAACGTGCTTCTCGGAAACACCTTCCGCTCCATTTTGGGCTGGACGCTGGTCTGGGCGTTTTTTGCCACGGTGACCAACTATGCCCTCGGCATGATTCTGGCCATCCTCATCAACCGGCGGGGCATCCGCTTCAAGAAATTTTTCCGCACCGTGTTTGTGACCACCATTGCCGTGCCCCAGTTCGTGTCGCTGCTGTTCATGCGGAATCTTCTGGCGGATAACGGCCTGGTCAACGTGTTCCTTTCTCAGATGGGGTGGATCGATGCGCCCATCCGCTTCCTCACCGACGGAAATATTGCCCGCATCACGGTGATCCTGGTGAATATGTGGGTAGGTATCCCCTACTCCATGCTGATCACCACGGGCATTCTGATGAATATTCCCGCCGATCTGTACGAAGCGTCCCGCATCGACGGGGCAGGGCCCGTGAAGCAGTTTACCACCATCACCCTGCCGTACGTCCTGTTTGTGACGGCACCCTATCTGATCACCCAGTTCGTGGGGAACATCAACAATTTCAACGTGATCTGGCTGCTGACCGGCGGCGGGCCCATGACGGTGGACTACTATCAGGGCGGCAAAACGGATCTGCTTGTGACCTGGCTGTACCGCATCACCACCGGGGAGCAGAATTATAAACTGGCCTCCGTCATCGGCATTATCACCTTTGCGGTGTGCGCCACGTTCTCCTTGATCGTGTACAGCCGCAGCGGATCGGCAAAGGAGGGAAAATTCCTGTGAGACTGCGCAAGAATCTGACGAACGCTCTGATCTACGCTCTTCTGTTCGTCCTGGCGGTGATCTGGCTGATTCCCCTGTTTTTCCTGATCGTCCACTCCTTCCGGGCGGAGCCGGGTGCGGCCATTCGCTATCTGTTCCCGAAGGAGTATACGGCGGACAATTATATCCGCCTGTTTACGGACACACAGCTGTTCAATTTTCCCCGGTGGTACGCCAATACCCTGATCGTGTCGGTGGCCAGCTGTGCTCTTTCCACCCTCTACGTGCTGATGATTTCCTACGCCTTCTCCCGTCTCCGGTTCCGCGGGCGGGAGTCCATGATGCGGGCGGGGCTGGTGCTGAATATGTTCCCCGGCTTTATGGCCATGATCGCCGTGTATTTCATTCTGAAGGCAGTGGGGCTGACCCAGTCCCTGTTGGCGCTGGTGCTGGTGTATTCGGGCTCGGCGGCGCTGAGCTACTACGTGGCCAAGGGATTCTTTGACACGATCCCCCGTGCCCTGGACGAGGCGGCAACCATCGATGGAGCCTCAAGGTCCACCATCTTTTGGAGGATCACCTTGCCTCTGTCCAAACCCATTGTGGTGTATACGGTGCTCATGTCCTTTATGGCCCCCTGGATGGATTTCATCTTTGCTTCGGTGATTATGAAGGACAATTACGACAAGTATACCGTGGCTCTGGGGCTGTTCCAGATGATCACCAGAGAAAATATTTACGATTACTTCACCGTGTTCTGCGCGGGAGCGGTGGTGGTAGCCATCCCCATCGCGCTGCTCTTCCTGTTTATGCAGAAGTATTACGTGGAAGGTGTGACGGGCGGTGCCGTCAAGGGATAATTTCATACGAGAAGGAGATCCTTTATGAAAGATTTGGGCAAGCGGCTGTCGGAGGAGATGAAACGGGCCCGCTTTGGCAGCATGTCGGCGGCGGAGCAGTACAATTTCGTTGCCGCATTCGTGATGCGGGAGTATCGGGGAGAGATTGAGGCCGCCCGGGAGAAAATGGGCACGGAAAAGTGCGCCTATTATTTCTCGGCGGAATTTCTGATGGGGCGGATGATCTATTCCAATCTCCTCAATTTGGGGATCCTTACCGAGGTAAAGGACGCCATGGCGGAAAACGGCGTGGATATCGCCGTTTTCGAGGAGATTCCCGATCACGCGCTGGGCAACGGCGGCCTGGGCCGGCTGGCGGCCTGCTTCCTCGATTCTGCCGCCACCGTGGGCGTGCCTCTGCACGGATACGGCATTCGCTATCGCTACGGGCTTTTCCGACAGGATCTTTCTCAGGGATACCAAAGGGAATTGCCCGACGACTGGTCCCGCGTGGGCGATCCCTTTTCCCTCCGTCGGGAAGAGGATGCGGTTACGGTTACCTTGTCCGGCAAAACGGTGCGGGCCGTCCCCTACGATCTGCCCGTGTTCGGATACGGTGCCCGTGTTCCCAACGAAAACACACCGTCGTGTGATACAGCCGGCGCCGGTGTGCGGATTCTGCGCCTTTGGCAGGCCGAGGCGGAAGCGCCCCTGGATTTCTCCCTCTTTGACGCGGGAAAATATCTGCCTGCCGTGGCGGAGGCAGAATGGGCTTCCCGCATTACGGCGGTGCTCTATCCCAATGACAACACGAGAGAGGGAAAGGAGCTCCGACTCCGCCAGCAGTATTTCTTCACCGATGCGTCGGTGGAGGATATTTTGCGGCGGTATGAGAAGCGGCAGGGAAAGGATTTTTCCCGCCTGGGCGAGTTCTGCCGTATTCAGCTGAACGATACCCACCCCGTGTGGGCGATCCCCGCCCTGATTCTGCGGCTGGAGGAGCGGGGGATCCCCTTCCGGGAGGCTTTTCCCATCGTACGCGGGATCTTCGCCTACACCAATCACACCGTCATGCAGGAAGCCCTGGAGGTGTGGGAAGCGGAGCTGGTCCGCTCCGTTTGCCCCCGTGCCTTCGCCGTGATCGAGTTGATCCAGGCGGAATTGGAGCGGGAGATGGCCGAGCGGCACGCGGTGCGGGAGCCCTTGAATATCGTTGTGGGCGATCGGATCCATATGGCGCGGCTGGCCTCCTACGTGGGATATGCCATCAACGGCGTGGCGGCTTTGCATACGGACATTCTCCGACGGGACGTGCTTCGGCCCTGGTATGAGATCTATCCCGACAAATTCCAGAACAAAACCAACGGCATCACCCAGCGTCGGTGGCTGCTGCTGGCCAATCCCCGCCTTGCCTCCTTCGTGACCGAGCGGATCGGGGAGGACTGGATCACGGAGCCCGGGGATCTGACCCGCCTGCGCCCCTTCGCGGCGGACGGGGTCTCCCTCGCCGAATTTGCCCGTATCAAACGGGCGAATAAGGAGCGGCTGAGCCGCGAGATCGCCCGCCGCTGCGGGATAAAACTGGATCCCGCCATGCTGTTCGATATCCAGATCAAGCGGCTCCACGAGTACAAGCGGCAGCTGATGAACGCGCTTTCCATCGTGTGGCTGTATCAGGGAATCAAGGATGGGGAGATCCGGGATTTCACGCCGACGGCGTTTCTGTTCGGCGCGAAAAGCGCGCCGGGATACGCCCGCGCCAAGGGGATCATCCGCTATATCCTGGCCGTCGCCGATCTCATTGAAAAGGATCCCGCCGTGCGGGATCTCATCAAGGTGGTCTTCATTCCGGACTACAACGTGTCCTGGGCGGAGGGACTGGTGGCGGCGGGGGATCTGTCGGAGCAGATATCCCAGGCAGGCACGGAGGCCAGCGGAACGGGCAATATGAAATTTATGCTGAACGGGGCGCCCACGCTGGGCACCTACGATGGGGCGAACATCGAGATTCTGGAGGCGTCGGGGGCGGAGAACAACTACTTCTTCGGCCCGGATGCGGAGGGGATGCGACAGCGTATGGAGCATTACGATCCCCGATCGGTGTACACCGCCGATCCCCGGCTGGCCCGGGCGGTGGATACCCTCATCGACGGTACCTTTCAGGACGTGGGCGGCGTCTTTGCGGAATTGTATGCCTCCCTCCTCGACGGGGCATCCTGGCATCGGGCGGATAACTACTGTGTGCTCGGCGATTTTGCTGACTACACGGAGGCGAAGCTTCGTGCGAACCGGGATTATCGGGATACTCTCACTTACGCCAAACGGGGGCTGATCGGCACCGCCTCGGCGGGACGGTTTTCCGCCGACCGCACCGTGCGGGAATACGCCGAGGATATCTGGGGCGTGTGATGGAGTTGGCTCCGACCCCTATGAAGATAGTCCCGCCACCGCAAAAAAAGAGCCTCCGCCGCAGCGGAGGCTCTTTTTGCATATCTTTATTTCATGTTGATGTTCTTGCCGTAGGCGGTGAAGTACTCCACGCCGCTCCAGATGGTCATCACGATCATAGCCGCGATGGTCACGTAGGAGAGCAGATGATACTGGGTGAACAGCGGGAAGGGAAGGATCACCGGCTCCAGGATCACGCACAGGATGCAGACTACCTGCGTTACGGTTTTCACCTTGCCCAGCCAGGCAGCAGCGATCACCGCACCGCTTTGGGACGCGGCCAGAAGCCGGAGGGAGGTGACGGCCAGTTCGCGGAGCATAACGATGGCGGCGGCCCACACGAACACGGGGCGCAGATCCGCACAGTATACGAGAATGCCCAGCATAGCGCCGAACACCAGGAATTTGTCCGCCAAAGGATCCATCAGCTTGCCGAAATCGGTGATCATATTGTACTTGCGGGCGATCTTGCCGTCCAGCATATCGGTCAGGGAGGTGAGGGCGAACAGCACCGCCGCGATCACGCGGACAAGGGTATCGGACAGTCCCATGGGGACACACAGAAACAGCATAAACACGGGCACGAGAATGACACGCAGCACCGTCAGCTTGTTGGGAAGATTCATACTATACACTCCTTACAGAATCGTTTCGCCGACCAGGTCGTAATCCATGGCGGCGGTGATCTTAACGTCTACCATTTCGCCTTCCTCGTACTTAGTGCCGGCGGGGGAGGTGAAATATACTTTACCGTCGATTTCCGGTGCATCGCAGCGGGTGCGGCCGAAGTAGGCCTCTGCCACCACGTCGTAACCCTCGCACAGAATGTGCTCGGTCTTGCCCACGAAGGACTGCTTCCAATTCTCGCTGATCTCTGCCTGGGTGGCCATCAGGATATCCGCCCGGTTCTGGGCGATCTGTGCGTCGATCTGATCGGGCATATCGTAGGCGGGAGTGCCCTCCTCACGGGAGTAGGGGAACACGCCCACGCACTCGAATTTTTCTTCTTTCACGAAACGGCACAGGGCCTCGAAATCCTCCTCCGTCTCTCCGGGGAAGCCGGTGATGAAGGTGGTGCGGAGCACGATGCCGGGCACGCCGTCGCGGAGGCGATGGATCGCGTCCTTGATGCACGCACAGTCACCGTGGCGGTTCATGCGGGCAAGGACGGGATCGGAGGCGTGCTGGAGGGGAATGTCGATGTACTTGACCACCCGGTCGTTTTGTGCCATCTCGCGGACCAATTCGGGTGTGATCTTGTCGGGATAGCAGTACAGCAAACGGATCCAGGGGATGCTTGTGGCATCGGTGATTGCGCGGATCAGGCGGGGCAGGGCATATTCGCCGTACAAGTCAAATCCGTAAGCGGAGGTGTCCTGTGCTACCAAAATCAGCTCCTTGATGCCCATCTCGTCCAAGGTCTTTGCCTCGGCCACGATATCCTCCACGGTGCGGGATCGCATATTGCCCCGGATGTAGGGGATGGCGCAGTAGGCGCAGCGGTTGTTGCAGCCCTCGGAGATCTTCAGATAGGCATAGGCATCGCCGGTGGTGACCACGCGGTCGCCGCCCAATACCAGCTTTTCCTTATCGTCGAAGCGGGCGTACTTTTCCTCCGTTTTGGCGAGCGCTGCCTCAATGGCTTCGGTAATGTTATGGATGGAACCGACGCCCAATACCGCATCGATCTCCGGCATCTCCGTCAGGAGCTCCTCCCGGTACCGCTCGGGCAGGCAGCCGGTCACGATCAGCGCCTTCAGATTGGCGTTCTCCTTCAGCCAGGCCACGTCCAGAATGTTGTCGATGGCCTCTTGCTTGGCACTTTCAATGAAAGCGCAGGTGTTGACGATGACTACGTCCGCCTCGCTTTCCTCCGGCGTGATGGTGTATCCCCCCTGGGCAATGTGGGCCAGCATGACCTCCGTGTCCAGCTGATTTTTCGGGCAGCCCAGGGACACAAAGCCCACTTTGATATCCGATTTTTTCATAGTATCTCCCATATGTTATTCGGCGTCAAAGGAAGCGATGGCCTCCTTGATCTCGCTGCCGGAATAGCCCATGCGAAGCAGGGACAGAACCATCTTCTGCTTCTCCTGGGGATCCGTCGGCACCTCGCCGTACTTTTTATCAATGATTACATGGAGCGCGCGGAGGAAATCCTCCTCGGGGATCTCATCCAGCGCCGCCTCGATTACCTCGCGGGGGTATCCCTTGGCGGACAATTCCGCCACGATGCGGCGGCGGCCCCAGTATTTGCGGCGCAGATAGGTGTCGATGGCGTGCTCCACCTGCA
>JBGVKV010000010.1:0-6626 GCA_045123975.1 Eubacteriales bacterium
CTCCCTCCAGCAGGGTGAGAATACGGCTTTCGGTGAACAGACGCAAAATCAGCTTGTCCGCTCCCATGCCCCGTGCGTCCCGGCGCAGATTTTCCAGACGGGTGATGAATTCTCCGCAGCGGCGGGACAAATCCTCCGTCACGCCGGCCTCGGGCACGCTTTCCTTTTGGCAGATGGCTACCGCATCCCACAGACTTCCGTAGGAAACGGCACGGCGGATCCGCACCAGATCGTCCAGGGTGAAGCCGAACAGGGGGCTCTTCATGGCCGCGGCCAGGTGAATATCCCGGGTGGGGTTGTCAATGGAGCGGAGCACCGAGAGCATAAGCAGAATCTCGGGCTGCTCGTACAGTGTGTTGGAGGAGCGGTTCTGCACACGGATGCCCCGGGCCTCCAGTGCCTCGGCGAAAGCCGCGCCGTCCTTGCCGGGGGATCGGAGCAGAATGGCGATATCGCCGGGAGACAGCGGGGTGCCGTCCTCGCGGCGCTCCCGTCCCAGCATTTGCGCGATCCGATCCGCCACGTAGGCGGCCTCTTCCGTGACGTGGGCACTCTTTTCTTCCTCGTCCTTGCTCTTCGGCAGAATGCGTACCTCCACGGGATGGGCGGGCTTGGGCGTATCGCCGTGCTTGGCGTATTTCAACTCGTCGGATTCCGTGAAGGGAATGGATCCGGTGGAGAAAATATGGCAGGAAACCAGATTGCCGAAATCGATGACGGATTTGTCACAGCGGAAATTCTCCTGCATAAAAAGGGATCGGGAACTGGCCAGGGGATCTTCTTCCTCGGTGGGCCAGGCCCGACGGTAGGAGGAGAACACCTCCGGCTCCGCTCCGCGGAAACGGTAGATGCTTTGCTTGATGTCGCCTACCATGAACCGTCCGCCTCCGCCCTGTGCCAGGGCGGAGAAGATGCTGTCCTGCAAATGGTTGGTGTCCTGGTATTCGTCGATGAATATATAATCGAAGGATTTGCCTGCCTGCACGGCCGCCTCGGTGGGGTTGCCGTTTTTGTCGGTGAACAGCCGGGCGGTCATCTCTTCCAGATCGGTGAAATCCACCATGCCCCGATCCCGCTTACGGGTACGGAGCGTATCAAAATAGAGGGACAGCACCCGTGCGATGTGATGTGCTGCTTCCGCGGTGCGGGCGCAGGCCACGGTCGTCTCCTCCGGCGTAAGGGTGAAGGATTTTTTCAGCCAGGTGTCGATCTTTTTCTGGAAGTCTTCCCGTTGATCCTTGAAATACAGGCTTTCCGGGGTTTGCATTTCCTTTTTCACGCCCCGGCCCAGAGCGCATTTATCGTGTCCCAAAAGGGCGGCACGGACAGCGCTGTAGGAGCCTGCCTCCGCTGCGGTCAGCAGCGCCTTTGCCGTGGCACAGCATGCCTGTGCGGCAGGGAGGTAGTTCTTTGCAAACACTTCATCCTGTGAGAAATCCTCCGCCACGTCGGCAAAATAAGCGGCGTGGTGACGGGCAAAGCGAAGCACGGCACTGCGGATGCCGGCGCCCATCGGTGTGGTGAGAAAATCCCCGTCCTCCCGTGTGAGAGAATCCGCCAGGGAATCCAGCGTGCGGGGCTCCATGCCGGCAGAGGTCATGGCGTTGGCCAATTTCAGGAGGGCGTCGTCCAGGGACGCCTCGTTCCGTGCGCCGGCCAGGGTGTCCGCCAGGGTGATGAACCAATCCTCTCCCCGGTCGAATAAATCGGAGAGCACGTCGGCCATTACCTGTCGGCCAAGGCTCTTCACGTCCGCTTCCTCGGCGATGGCGAAGCCGGCAGGCAGTCCCAATTCGGGCGCGTGGGTGCGGAGCACCTCCAGACAGTAGGAGTGGATGGTGGTGATACGGGCGCGCCCCAGATCGTAGAGCTGGCGGCTCAGGCGGCTGTTTCCCGGATTCTCGGCGAGAGCCTGGCTCAGCTTGCGGCCGATCCGCTCCCGCAATTCCGCTGCCGCCGCCCGTGTGAAGGTAACGCACAGCATCCGGGAGATCTCCGCCGTGGAGTTCTCATCGGTGAGAAGGCGGGCAATGCGCTCGGTCAGAGTGGCGGTTTTACCCGATCCGGCGGCGGCGGAGAGAAGCAGGGCATCGCCCTTGTAATCAATGGCTTTCCTTTGGGCGGGAGTCCAGTGCATCTTACTCATCGTCCTCACCTCCTGCCGTGCGGCAAACTTCTTTCATAGCACAGTATTTGCAGGGATCCTCGCTGTGGATGATCTTTGGCACGGCCCCGGCGGCGCCGGAGCACATCTCTGTGCCCACGCGGGAAATGGAGGACAGCATGGTTTTTTCCAGTGTATCCATCTCGTCGGGGGTCAGATCCGCATTATATCGTTTGTTGGATGCGCGATAGGGAATGTACCTGCCTTCCAGATCCGCCTCCATGGCTCGCAGAACCTGCTCGTCATCGGTGAGAATACCGGAGCGCTCGGCGTTCTTTTCCGCCAGTGCCATGGCGTCCTCCCGGGACAGCAGGGTGTCCGCATCGGTCTCGCCGGGGCGGGCGCTGAGATAAATAGCGCCGGCGGCGCTTATATTTCCGTTTGTCTTTCCTGTCAGCTTCTCACGGAAATCACCGGGAGGGCAGCGCAAAACGGAGAAGAGATAGAGCAGCAGCTGGATATTGATGCCGATCTCCACGTCGTCCCGATGGAATTTTTTGGAGCCGGTCTTGTAGTCCACCACGCGTACGTAGGTAGTGTCTCCGTCCTGCCAGGTGTCCAGCCGATCCACAATACCCGTCAGGGCCACGGTGTGCCCGTTGTCGGTGGGGATGCGGGTGGGCGGCACGGAGGTTTCTCCCTCAATACCCACGGGCAATTCAAAGAATGCGGGACGGAATTTGCTCTGGGCAAATTCCCGGGACAAAGAGGAGAGGATGGGATACACGCTCCGCGTGAGACGGGAGAACAGGTACTGTGCCCGTCCGGAGGGGGCGCCCTCGGGCAGGATCTCTCCGATCACCTGAGTGACGATGCGGTCCGTTTCCTGGCGGATCGTTTTTTCATCGGTGGGTAGGGGCTGTCCTTCACGGGCGGCGAAATACAATTCCAGCACCCGGTGCACGAAGGTGCCCACGTTGGTCTGGGCCAGGGAGGCGGTCTTTTCCTCGTCCAGCCGCATCAGATATTTACAGTAGTACCCAAACTGGCACTGGATAAAGGTGTCCAGACGGGATTGCGTCAAGGAAATCTCCTGTGGGAAGAGCAGTGCTGCCGTTTCCTCGCTGACGGCTTCCTTCGTTGCCCGCAGGGGACGGACGGAAACGGCCTCCGCTTCCAGTGCGCCCAGGCGGATCAGTGCCTCGCCCGCATCGGTTCCCCGGAGAAGACGGGCCTGCTCGCGAACGTCGGTGGGGGTGAATACGGTATCGGCCGCATCCCAGGCGGCGAAATTCTCTACTGTCAGATCGGGCAAAAGGGTGAGAATCCGCTGTGCCGCCAGAGAAGGCGTGCACACGTCACCGCCGTCCGTCATGGGTAACAGCAAGGTGACGGAATCGTGGGCCAGGCAAAGAGCCCGATAGAACCAAAGGAGCTCCTCCTTCATGCGGTCTTCCGTCTTGGCGGAAAGGATGATGCCTTCCCCCTCCAGAAGAATCTTGTCCGCATCGGAGAAGAAACCGTCGTCGGCGGTGGCGGCGGGGAATTCGCCCTCTACCACGCCGGCAAGGATCACGTGGGGAATCTCACCCAGACGGACCTGATCGGCACTGCCGATGACCACCTCATCCATTCCGCCGGGAATGGATCCGATGTGCATGGCTGCGAGCACCTGACGGAGCAGCGAGGAGAAGGCCTGGGCATCCGCCTGTGCTTCGGGCAGGGCTTCCGCCAGCACGTCCAGGGCTTCCATCAGCAGATCCCACAGCTGGGCACTTTCCGAGGCCTCTCTGAAACGGTTTTCCTTTGCCAGCGTATCGGCGGTTTTATGCAGAGAATCCCACACGCGGAATTCGCACAGCAGCTCGTAGCACGCCCGCGCAATATCGGGCACGGGGGCGGTGGTGTGAGAGAATACTTCCGCGAAGTGAGAAAGGGGCGGGATCAACTTGTTCCGTGCGCTGCCAGCGTGGGTGAGAATTCGCTTGCCGCGGGCGCTCACCGTGTCCACGTATCCGTCGGGATTGCCGTTCCACGGCGTGGCAAAGGACCGCTCACCGCGGATGTGCCAGGTCTGGGTGTAGACCTCCAGTGCGTCGCATTCCGCATCGGTGAGGGAACAAAGCCCGGTTTTGGCGCACAAAATCACGTCCTCCCGCCGCCATCCGCCGCTGACTACGGCCAGAGCGGAAAGAAGCAGCCGGGATGCCGGCCGGGTGCTCACGTCGGTGCGCTCGGCAAGAAAATAAGGGATCCCGCGGCGGGCCAGTGCCGTGTCCAAGATACCCCGCAGCTTATCGGCGCTGCGGGCAATGACGGCGATCTCGCCGTAGTGGGCGCCGGATTCCACCAGGGAACGGATACGGCAGGCGATGGCCTCCGCTTCCGCATACCGATCCGCCACCCGGATCGCGCGGACGGTGTCTTTGTCCTCCCCGGCGGGGATGTAAGGCGCGGCGGAAAAGTCCCACAAATGCCTTTCCAGATAAGCAAGACGGGGGGAGGCCGCCCGATGATTTTCGCTCAGAGATACAGTGGTGTACTCCCGACCCATCTGCCGTGCCGCATCCTTCATTTTCTTATAGAAGGAGCGGGGGGAGGCGAACTGAGGCTCCTCCGTCTTTTCGGCAGGGCATGCGAAGGTGATGCACACGCTCTCCGCCTGGCGGAGAATACGGTGCATGATCTGATCCTCCACGGGGGTGAGGGAGAAGAAGGAGTCCACGAACACGTGGCATCCTTCAAAGAAATGATCGGTGTTCAGGCGCTCCGCCAGATGGGACAGCGCGTCCTCGCTGTCGTCGTAGCGATCCGTCACCAGCTGATTGTAGGTAGCGGCGATCAGAGAAAGATCCCGTGCCCGCGCTACCAGGTGGGCCCCCTCGTTTTCGTTCTCCAAACGGTCGGCTGCCTCCGCGAGCATGGCGGGGGTGACGCCGCTTCGTTTCATTTCGGATACGGCGGACAAAATGGCGGGGGTGGTGCGCTCTGCCCGTTTTCCGCCGTAAACCTGCAGGGAATCCGAAAGAGAACGGATGGCGGTCCACATAAGGGCGGACTTGCCGCCTTTGGTGATGCAGTTTTCCGCAAGACCTCCGTACATACGGCCCACCAGGTTACACAATCGGGTGAAGCTGACGATCTCCAGTCGGAGCGATGCGGAAGGGGGCAGCTCCCGCGCCACGCGGGTCTCCCAGATCACGGCCTGCTGCTCCGGCACGATCAGAATCAGCCGCTCGTGTCCCTCCTCCAGCGCGCGGCGGAGGGAGGCAAGGACGTATTCACTTTTGCCGCTTCCGGCGCGGCCGCATACGAATTCAATCATGTTTTTCCTCCATGACGCGCAGGTTGCGCAGCATTACTTCCTTGGGCCGCCAGCCGAAAGCGTAGGCGGTGTAGGTATCGTCGCCCATCTCTTCCACCGCCTCCGCACGCAGTACGGACAGCCGGTTTTCACGGAAATAGGGGACGGGTGTGTCGATGGTGTTGGCCTGTATGGCCTTTTTTGTGTGGGGGCAAGCCGTTTGGCATACGTCACATCCCCAGACATATTCGCCGATGCGGAACAGACGGAGCTCTTCCTCGCTCCATTCCCCCTTCTTCTGTCCGATGGCGGACAGGCAGGTGGTGCGATCCCGTCCGATACAGCCGCCGGGACAGGCGGTTCTGCAGGCTCCGCAGTGCTCGCAGAAGCGAACGGTGCCCTCCCCACGGGGGATTCCCTCTGCTTCCATTTCGGCAGGTGTGAGGGTGGTCAGCAATTCAAAGATAAATACAAAGGACGAATACCGCTCGGTGATCAGAAGGCCGTGGTCGCCGATCGTGCCCAGTCCCGCCATGGCGGCGCCGGTCACTTCGTTGTAGGGGGAGTGATCCGCGAAGGCGGCGGTGTTTGCCTGCGGGTGATTCCGGCGGAGAACGTCCGATGCGCCCTCCCCCAACGTGCGGGCAAAGGCATGGTAATCCCGTCCCCGGGCGAACATGGCCAGATTGGAGGATTCGTCGGATACGTAATAGGGAATAGCCGCAAACAGTACGGTGTCCACGTCAGGCAGAGCACGAAGCAGGTGAGGATGAATCACGGGCAGAGCGTCTGCGGGTACGTAAGAAAACAGCTCCACACCCTGCGAAATAAAATAGTCGCGCAAAAGCAAAATTCACCCCTCCTTTTTCGGTATAGTACTATTATAACAGATTCTGTAGGACAAAAAAAGCCCATTGCGGCAGAAATTCTTCCTATTTATAATATAAAAGGGACGACGAAATCCAATCAAAAAATATTTTGAAAAAAGTGAAAATAAGTGTTGACAAAGGAGAGGGAAAGTGATATACTATACGGGTCGCCTACGGAAGACCGGTCAACCACCGAAAAAGAAATTTGAAAAAGTTTCAAAAAGGTATTGACAAAGGGAGGACGAGGTGATATAATATACAAGCTGTCCGCGAGACAGCGAAGCTCCTTGAAAATTGAACAACAAGACAACGCTATTTCCTTTAACAAGGAAGTAGACAAGACTCCAAA
>JBGVKV010000011.1:0-3533 GCA_045123975.1 Eubacteriales bacterium
GTGCATCCGCTCCTCGGGAATGCCGTTTTCTCTGGCAAACACGATCACCGGCACCGTGGAGGTAATTCCCTGATTGCCGCTGCCTGAGGTGATGATAACGGGCATATCGCAACCGTCCATCCGTGCCTCGGACGCGGCTGCGGCGTAGGCGCGCATTTTGGTATAGGTGCTGTCGGCATACGTTTCCAGAATAGCACGGCCGATGCCGATGCCGTAATCCCCTTGCATACCCCGCTCCGCAATAGCCATGTTGCACGCAATCTGTTTTTCGGTGAAGGGAAGGATTCTGTCCAGCTCGATCTCGTTGGCGAATGCCACGATGTTCTCAATGCTCAGATCACTTCGGTCAGCCACCTCGGTGACTTCCACAAGCCCCTCCACGTGGAATACCGTGTCGGAATTTCTTGCGATATGTACGATGTTGGTGTGGCTGTAGCGCACCTCTACCGTCGCGGATTCCTCCCCACAGTACAATTCAATAATGAAATGCAGAGGAATGGGGGAATCCAAAAACTCCACCGTGCACCGCCTGTCCTTGAGGAAACGGACGGTTTTTTTCAGCCCGTCGTTGGTGACAGCCTCCAAAACCTCCATCTTCCGCTCTGCGTCACCGGCCAGTGCGCCCAGGGAGCAGGCCGCCTCAATACCGGTCATACCGCCGGAATTGGGAATGCGCACACAGCGCACGTTTTTGATGATGTTGCCGCTGCACTTGGCCACGATCCGATCGGGATCGCATCCCAGTACCGCTCTCGCCTTGGCGGAGGCATAGGCCAGGGCAATGGGCTCCGTGCATCCCATGGCAGGGATCAATTCTTCCTTCAGGATCGCGAGAAAATTCGCTTTGATTCTTTCGTGCAGCATAAAATCTGTCCTCCACTGACGCCGACGGGGTACAATCGGCGAAACTTGTCATAATTATACCTATTATAGCAAATATTCCGCCCGTTGTAAACACCCTACAGGAAAGCCGTTGTGCATTGACATACAGGACGGATGTGGTATAATGGATTTATAACATCGGATTTCCCGTATAAAACAAGGGAACTTGTGGTGAAATAATCCGTCAAATCCGTAACATGGTTTTACAGAGGAGTGTCCATATGAAACTTTTTAAGTCCAAAAAGCATATTGCTATCACCGCAGTTATCCTGATCGGTGCGGTTTCCGCCGCTCTGGCTATATGGCATGGTTCTGTATTGAGAACAGATGGCACACCGCTTTTGTCAACCAATGTTATTGATACAAGTTTTTACGATGTTAGTTATCATTCTGACTACTATCCTTATGGAGGCGCGCTATATACTTATACTTACTACCCGAGGTCGATATTTAACGACAAAGTGGTCATCAGGTGCAAATTTCAGTCCGGTACAAAAACGGTCGCCAAAGTGGACGAAATATATGCGGGAGATTACCTTGGGGTATTTGATGAGAATCATTTGATTCTGCGACGGGATAAAACACTGGTGGTTTACGATATCGAGGACAAGACGGAGTATATCCTTACGGAACCGGAGAAGCGGCTGTTTTACGGAGAACATCCCATTGCCTGCAGAAGCGACGGTGTGTATTTCACAAGAGTGGTCGAGCAGGAAAACGTATCCGTTGGCGATGTGGAAGCAAACACCGTATATTCCGTATTCCAGTATTCACCGCTTACAGGAATCGAGGAAGAAATCCACAGTTATTCGGGAGACTATCTAACCATAACCCAGGAAGGTATTTGGTACGAAAAGGAAGGGAAGATTGTTTTCTTCTCGTTCGATGACAATACAACGACTACGCTAGATGCCATAGACTGGCCAAAAGCTGCCATTTCTATGTGGTCACCGCAATTCATGTACTCATCCGATTACATTGTTCGGCTTGCCGATAGTGAGATAGATGTGTATGACGTGAAAACCGGTGAAATCAAGGTGGTTTTTTCTGACAATGGTTTCCTGCAAATAAGTGCCTTCATGACCGATAAAGAACTGTGCTTCTCACAGTGGGCTGTAGATGTGGCAAATTGGCCCAAATACAAGGAAGCAGACGGAACATACAAGTACACGTTTGAAACAGGAGAACTGGAGAAAATATCCGATGAAGACTGCTGGTACTTTTCCGTCCTGGACGAGCGCACAATGTTTGTTGAAACAACCTTCGGATTTCTTAAGAAAATGAAACTCTTGGGATAAGCGGCGTATATCCCCAATCCACCCACAAAAAGGAGCTGCCCGCAGGGCAGCTCCTTTTTCTCATTTGTTCAATTCTTTCAGTTTCTCAAACATACCGAGATCCGTGCGGCAGATGGTGAGGGGAGAGATGGAAATGTAGCCGTGCAAGGCGGCGTTGGTGTCGATCTCGTAATCGTAACCCTCCGTGTAGATGCTTTTGCCACGGGCAAGATACATATCGTTCCCCTGGGGGTCAAAATCGTCGGAGTAGTAGGGACCGCCCTGGCGGGTGATCCGTATGCTATGTGGATCCTTCGGGATGTTCACGTTGTACAGGGTGTGCTTGTCCATCAAAGCATGCTTTATAAAGAAGTCGTACACCGTGTCCAAATGCTTCTCGTCGCAGGGATAGGATGCGGGATCCGTGGAGATGGCCACGGCAGGGATCTTCATACTGCCCCCCTCAAAAACCGCGCCGGCGGTGCCGGAATACATAATATCCCGACCGATGTTGAGTCCCCGATTTACACCGGAGATCACCAGATCGAACTCCATCTTCAATCCCAGCACGGCGAAGCGGATGCAGTCCGCCGGGGTGGAGTCCACCGACCAGGCGGTGATGTCCGGCGCCAGCTGTACCTCTTTCGCCTCAAAGGGAGTATGGATCTCGATGCTGTGGCTTTTGCCGCTCTGCTCCACCTTCGGCACCACGGGAATTACCTCACCCAGCTTGCGGCACCAGCGGATCAGCGGGATCAAACCCTCGGCACGGAGGCCGTCGTCGTTCGTCAGAAGAATTCTCATAGCCAGCCCTCGTGGGTTTCCTTGTATTCTTTCACCAGCGCATCCGTGTCGGCCAGGAGCGCATCCACTTCCTCCCGGTTGTATACGGTAGCGCCGCTGGCGCAGGCGTGACCGCCGCCACGGTATTTCTCCGCGATGGAATTGATATGCACGAAACGGGAGCGCAGTCGCACGCGGATGGTGCCGGCCTCATCCCCGCTTTCAATGAAAGCGATCCAGCTGATGCATCCTCGAATGGAATCCAGATTGCCGATGCAGGCGCTGGCCTGCTCCAGGGAAAGGCCGAACTCCTCCTGCATGGCCTGATCGATGTAGATGTAGGCCACGCCGTTGGGCGTCATCTCCATACGCTGATAGATGTGGGCCTTGAACTTCAGGTACTCGTAGGCCTCCAGATACAGTCTCGCAAAGAGCAGATCCGTGTCCACACCTACGTCCAGAAGGACGGCCGCACAGCGGAGGGTATCGCCCGTCACGCCGCTGTACTTGAACCGGCCCGAGTCGGTGACCATACCGGTGTACAGATGGGTGGCCGCCTCGGAATCGATCTTCAAAACGTCACGGAAGGTG
>JBGVKV010000012.1:0-4661 GCA_045123975.1 Eubacteriales bacterium
CTTATGGGGCGGAATGGCACGCAGCACGGCGTCCTCCGAAATGTGCTTCGGCAAAGGAAGCTGTACGAGAATTCCGTGGACCATATCATCCTTCACCAATCCGTCGATCACGGAAAGCAGCTCATCTTCGGATGTGTTCTCGGGCATCTCGATCACGCGGGATGCAAAGCCCACCTCCTCGCAGGCGCGTTTTTTATTGCGCACGTACACCTGGGATGCGGGATCCTGGCCCACGATAATCACGGTCAAGCCGGGCGCAAATCCGTGTTCTTCGATAAATTTCTTGGTTTCCGCGGCGATATCCGCACGCACAGCGGCGGAGATCTTCTTGCCGTCAATCAGTTTAGCCATTGTTTTCTACCTCACTTACTTCCTCATCCGTCTTTTCGGAAAGAGCTTTTTTCTTGATCTTGCGCAGATTGTATACCATCAGTACAACACCTATAACGAACGTAACGAATCCTACCAGCTGAGAGATGCGGATACTGCCCACGTACAAACTGTCCGCGCGCAAGCCCTCAATCAGCATCCGGCCGAATCCGTACCAGGTCATATAGGTCAGGAACATCTGCCCGTGGAACTTTTTCTTTTTATAGAAATAGGTGATCAGAATCAGTCCCACCAGATTCCAGAGAGATTCATAAATAAACGTGGGGTGAACGAACTTCTCCGAAACGAAGGAAACACCGTCGTTAAAGGAATACAGAACGCCCATACGCCACGGAAGCGTGGTCTCGGCGCCAAATGCCTCCACGTTTACAAAGTTTCCCCAGCGGCCGATGATCTGTCCCACCATAACAGCCGGGCCGGCAATATCGGCGATCACAGGGAACGGAATCCGCTTCGCGCGAGCCACCACAAGGGCCGCCAGGAATCCGGCGATGATACCGCCGTAGATGGCGAGACCGCCGTTCCAGATGGCGATGCAGTTGTACAGGGTGCCGCCAAGGTTTTGCCAGAACGTACCGCCGGTTACCAGGTACTGATCGAATTCCATAATTACGTAATAAAGGCGGGCACCGATCACGCCGCAAAAGATCAGCGCCAGCGCCAGATCGATGATATGATCGGACTTTACGCCCTCATGCTTGGCATGCCACAAGGCATACAGCACCGCCAGGATCATACCGCAGGTGATGATCAGTCCATACCAGTTCACGTTAATACCAAACAAGGAAAAGGCGATCCGGTCCATATGAAAGGGCTCGATGCCCAGACCGGGAAAGGATACGTACGTCATACTGTTTCCTCCTTATTTTCTGTAAGCGGTGCGATGACTGCCATCGCCGTTGCGTCCTCACGGAACAACGAACGAAGCACACGGTTGGCGTCATCCACCGTCAGGGATGCGATAATATGGGGCTCCTCAAAGGGTTCCTCCCCGTCAAGGATGGTATCCATCATATTGTGGCAGATCTCCGACGCGTCGTCGAAGGAGGATACGCAGTTGGCATACAGCACACGGCGGCAGCGCTCAAAAGCGGCGGGATCGATGCCGGCCTCCTTGATTTGCTCTATGTATGCACGATACTTTTCGTATACAGCCTCCGGATCGGAGGATTCGCCCGAAAGGATGTTGTGGGACACTTCCAGGCAATGGGTAAACCCATAGGACATGGACGAGGAGATCAGTCCGCTTTCGTAGAGCTCGTTACGGAAAGGAGAAGATCGTGAAAACAAAACGTCGTTGAGGATGTCCATCACGCACTGCTTCTTCATCCGCTCTCTCGGATCGGAAGAAATGTCCGTATCCTTCACACCGATACAGAACAGGGGCTTAGACACCTGCATCTCACGGTAAAACCGCTTATGCACGACCGTCTCGGGCTCTATCATTCGCTCCACCTCAAAGGGAGCGTCCTCCGCCTTAACCAGTATGGCATCGGCCACAGACATAACACACTCCGGTGTCACGTTTCCGCACACAAACAAAGCCATATTGCGAAGATTATAGAACACACTGTGCGCCCGACGAAGGGTTTCGGCAGTAATGCCGCTGATACTGTCCACCGTGCCCGCTACACGGATGCGGTGGCCGTTGTTCTCGTACAGGGCATCCATCAATCCGTAATAGATGGCGTCGGAGGGCTGATCCTCCGTCATTGTAATCTCCTGGGCAATAATATCCCTCTCCCGCGCCACCGATTCCTCAGTAAAATGGGGAACGGACACCATATTCAAAAGGATCTCCAGGGACTCGTCAAAGCATTCCGTACAGGAAAACAGGTAGCATGTTGTCAAAGAGGAAGTAAACGCATTGGCATCCGCACCGGTTTGTGCAAAATAATCGAATGCATCCACCCCATCCTCCATCTCGAACATCTTATGCTCCAGAAAATGGGCCACGCCGGCCGGGATTTCCGTAAACTTCTCTTCATCCGCCAAGCGGAAACGCAGATTGGCTCCGCCGTAGTTTACAGCAAGGGTGGCAACCGTTGTGGAAACGTCCTTGGGGCAAACGTAAATAACGAGACCGCTTTTGTGGTGAAACGTATAATATTTCTCACCGAGCAGCGTGCTGATGCGCAAAGCCGACTCATTCATCATCAGCCACCTCCCCGCCCGTTCCGTTCATGAAGTACACAGTATCCAGCTGTATGTTCTGTGCAGCCGCCGCCACATCGGATTTGGTAACGTTTTCAATATGTGCAATTTCCTCCTCGGGCGTTGTATCCCGACCGGAGAGCATTCGCCCCAGCCACCACATTTCCATGGAGGACGGCTCATCGTACACCTGACGAATGGCAGAACGAAGGGATTTTTTCGCCGCATCGAATTCCGCATCGGTAATATGCATCTGCCGTATCTCATCCAGCTGATGCAGTATTTCGGCTTGCGCTATTGCCTTCTTCGCAGGATCAATACCGCAGTTTACCATCATAGTTCCCTTGATCAGATCCATGGCGGAAGAGCAGTAATAGCACAGACCCAGCTTCTCGCGGACGTTCATAAACAGCTTGGACACGGGTCCGCTGCCGTAAATATCGTTCAGCATAAGCATGACAGCCCGTCCGCCGTCCGCTTCCGTCAGTCCCGTGCGGAAGCCAAGGGACAATTTTCCCTGCTGTACCGGCTGGTCCTCGACAATCTCCTTCACCGATTTCACCTCTCGGATCACCTCGGTGGAAAGAGGCTTCGGCTCAACACGCTTTACCGTGGAAAAGAGATCGGCAAACTTATCCGCAACCCGGTCTTCTCCGCCGCGGCCCACGTAGAATATTTCGCACCGAGCACCGCTCAGCAAATTTCCGTATGCTTTGTAAACGCTTTCCGGTGTTGCTTCCATCACGTCCTGCAGCGTGCCCACCACGGAGATTCCGTAGCGCTCGCCGCGGCACATTTCCTGATTGCACCGGTACGGTGCGTAATTGTTTTTGTTATTGATAAGGGCACGGATTCCATCCGCTGTATCGTTCTTTGCGTGCTCGGCAAAGGCGGAAACAAAACCGTTTTCTTCCGTCAGTGGGCGGAACCATATATCCCCGATCATATCCAAAGCCCCGCCCAGGATGTCTGTGTTATCCGATACCATGGAATTATCCAGCATCCACGCACTTTGGCAAACAACCTGCGTTTCGCCGCGCTTGAAAACACGGTTGCGGCTGAGGGACAGGTTATATAGAGACTGAAGACGCTCAGCAAGGGCAATCGCTCCGGGATACGCGCGGCAACCCTGGGACAAAACCCGCGGCACCAAGGCATTGTTTGCCGCCGTTTCGGAATCCAGCGGTGTCAGAAAATTCATCGTAAGATAATTGGCCTTAAATCGCGTTTGGGGTATGTAATGCAAATATACGTTATCGGCAATCGGTATACGAATCATACCGCACCTCCTCACTCGCGTGTTTGGAAAAGGCGGTTGCCAAACAATCACAACCGCCTAAAATATCAAAGCAGGCAAACGCCTTTCTTGTTGCATTCACGGATCATCTCCGGCTCCCAGTAAGAAGACTGGACTTCGCCTATATGCGCTTTGCGCAGGAAGAACATGCACATACGGGACTGACCGATACCGCCGCCCATCGTATAAGGCAGTTTGCCATCCAGAAGCTGACGGTGGAACGGAAGCTCGGACCGCTCGGGGCAGCCTGCTGCGTTCAGCTGACGCACAAGCGCTTCCTCATCCACACGGATACCCATGGAGGAAAGCTCAAAGGCAATATCCAAAACGGGATAATACACCAGAATATCACCGTTCAAGGTCCAATCGTCGTAGTCGGGCGCACGTCCGTCGTGGGGCTTGCCGGACTTCAGCTTGTCGCCGATCTGCATCAGGAACACCGCGCCCTTGTCCTTGGTAATGCGATACTCACGCTCCTTGGGCGTAAGATCGGGATACATATCCTCCAATTCCTGGGTGGTAATAAAATAGATATCCTCCGGCAAAAGACGGCCGATGAAATCGTATTCCTCGGTTATGTAGATCTCCGTATGGCGAAGCACGCTGTAGATACAGCGCACGGTCTTTTCCAGCATTTCATAGGTACGCTCTTCCCGACGAAGCACCTTTTCCCAGTCCCACTGATCCACAAAAATGGAATGGATATTATCCGTAGTCTCGTCGCGACGGATCGCGTTCATATCCGTATACAGGCCCTCACCGGACTGAAATCCGTACTCCTTGAGAGCCATTCTCTTCCATTTTGCAAGAGAATGGACGA
>JBGVKV010000013.1:0-11750 GCA_045123975.1 Eubacteriales bacterium
ACTTGCACTAGCGGGAGAATCTTTCGAGTACCTATGATTTCATATATTTTTAATGAAGGAGGGAAGTACAGTGTCGAGAAGAGGTCAGATTTCTAAAAGAGATGTGCTGCCGGATCCGCTTTACAACTCTAAACTCGTAACTAAGCTCATCAACAATATCATGTACGACGGTAAGAAGGGCGTTGCTCAGACTATTGTCTATGACGCATTCAAGATCGTCGAAGAAAAACTCGGTCAGAATCCTCTGGAAGTATTCACCGAGGCTCTCGAGAACGTAATGCCTGTTCTGGAGGTTAAGGCTCGCCGTGTAGGCGGTTCTAACTACCAGGTTCCGATGGAAGTAAGAGCTGACAGACGTCAGACCCTTGGTCTGCGTTGGATCACCGCTTATTCTCGTTCCAGAGGCGAAAAAACCATGGCAGAGCGTCTCGCAGCCGAGATCATGGACGCCAAGAACAGCACAGGCGGCGCTTTCAAGAAGAAAGAAGATGTGCACAAGATGGCTGAGGCTAACAAGGCCTTCGCTCATTACAGATATTGATTTGCCGGTGCCGCTTTGGCGGCACGAAATCATATCCTTTACACCAAAAAGGAGCAATTAATCAATGGCAAGGGAATATTCACTTGAGCGTACCAGAAACATCGGTATCATGGCTCATATCGACGCCGGTAAGACCACGACCACTGAGCGTATCCTGTACTACACAGGTAAGACGCACAAGATGGGCGAGACTCATGACGGCGGCGCTACCATGGACTGGATGGAGCAGGAACAGGAGAGAGGTATCACCATCACCTCCGCTGCTACCACTTGCTTCTGGAAAAATACGCGTATTAACATTATCGACACCCCCGGCCACGTTGACTTTACCGTAGAGGTTGAGCGCTCTCTGCGCGTTCTCGACGGCTCCGTTACTGTCTTCTGTGCAAAGGGCGGCGTTGAGCCCCAGTCTGAAACCGTATGGAGACAGGCTGATATGTACAAGGTTCCGCGTATGGGCTATGTCAACAAAATGGATATCAACGGCGCGAACTTCTATCGCGTTATAGATATGATGCATGACAGACTCCATGCCAATGCGGTTCCGATCCAGCTTCCCATCGGCGCGGAGAACACCTTCCGCGGAATCATCGATCTGATGAACATGGAAGCCGATGTTTACTACGATGATCTCGGTAAGGACATGCGTGTCGAGCCCATTCCGGAAGACATGATGGAACTGGCTGAGAAGTATCATGCACAGATGGTTGAGTCCATCTGCGAAACCAATGAAGAACTGTTTGAGAAATACTGCAACGGTGATGAGATCTCCATCGATGAGCTGAAAGCGGCTCTCCGCAAGGCTACCATCGACAACAAGATCGTTCCCGTTGTTTGCGGTACTTCTTACAAGAATAAGGGCGTACAGAAGCTGCTCGATGCTATCATCGACTACATGCCCGCGCCTACCGACATCGAATCCATGAAGGGTATCAACCCCGACACGAACGAGGAAGAAGAGAGACACGCATCCGATGAGGAGCCCTTCTCTGCTCTCGCGTTCAAGATCGCTACCGATCCGTTCGTTGGTAAGCTCTGCTTCTTCCGTGTATACTCCGGTGTGATCAATGCCGGTGATACTGTATACAACTCTACCAAGGGCAAGCGCGAGCGTCTCGGACGTATCGTTCAGATGCACGCAAACTCCCGCCAGGATATCGATACCTGCTACGCCGGTGATATCGCTGCCGTAGTTGCCACCAAGTACACCACTACCGGTGACACCTTCTGCGACGAAAAGCATCCCATCATCCTGGAGAGCATGGAATTCCCGGAACCCGTTATCCGTCAGGCAATCGAGCCCAAGACTCGTGCCGGTCAGGAAAAGATGGGTATCGCTCTCGCCAAGCTGGCTGAAGAAGATCCGACCTTCCGCACCTACACGGATGAGGAAACCGGTCAGACCATCATCGCCGGCATGGGCGAATTGCACCTTGAGATCATCGTGGACCGTCTGCTCCGCGAGTTCAAGGTAGAGGCTAACATCGGTAAGCCTCAGGTTGCTTACAAGGAGACCATCCGTAAGCAGGTTGACCACGAGTGCAAGTACAAGCGTCAGTCCGGTGGTTCCGGTCAGTACGGTCACGTTAAGATCACCATCGAGCCCAACGAGCCCGGTAAGGGTTACGAGTTCGTTAACGCCGTAACCGGCGGTGCTATTCCTAAGGAATACATCGAGCCCGTTAACCAGGGTATCCAGGGTGCTATGCAGAACGGTGTTCTGGCCGGCTACAACGTAGTTGACGTTAAGGTTACTTTGTACGATGGTTCTTACCACGAAGTTGACTCTTCTGAGATGGCGTTCAAGATCGCCGGTTCTATGGCGTTCAAGGAAGCGATGAGAAAGGCTGATCCCGTTCTTACCGAGCCTATCATGAAGGTTGTTACCATTACTCCCGATGACTATCTCGGCGATATCATCGGCGACTTCAACTCCCGCCGCGGTCTGATTCAGTCCATGGAACCCCAGAACAACGGTGCTACCGAGGTTCTCGCATTCGTTCCTCTGGCTGAGATGTTCGGTTACGCAACGGATCTCCGTTCCAAGTCTCAGGGTCGTGCCCTGTACTCCATGGAACCGGCTCACTTCGCTGCAGTTCCGAAGTCCATCCAGGAAGAGATCGTTACCGTCCGCGCAAAGAACAAATAATTTACAAACCTATATATTTTAGGAGGATTTACCAATGGCAAAGGCAAAATTTGAGCGCAACAAGCCCCACGTTAATATTGGTACCATCGGTCACGTTGACCATGGTAAGACCACTCTGACCGCAGCTATCACCAAGACTCTGTCTCTTGGCTCTGGCAACGTTGAGTTCCTGGCATACGACCAGATCGACAACGCTCCCGAAGAGAAGGCTCGTGGTATCACAATTAACACCCGTCACGTTGAGTACGAGACCGATGCACGTCACTACGCGCACGTTGACTGCCCCGGACACGCTGACTACGTTAAGAACATGATCACCGGTGCTGCTCAGATGGACGGCGCTATCCTGGTTGTTGCTGCAACCGACGGCCCCATGGCTCAGACTCGTGAGCACATCCTGCTCGCTCGTCAGGTAGGCGTTCCTGCACTGGTTGTATTTATGAACAAGTGCGACCTCGTTGATGACGATGAGCTGTGCGATCTCGTTGAGATGGAAATCCGCGATCTGCTGTCCGAGTACGACTTCCCCGGCGACGATATTCCGATCGTTCGTGGTTCCGCTCGTGTAGCTCTGGACTGCGCTTCCAACGACATCAACGATCCTGCTTACGCTCCTATCAAGGCTCTGATGGCTGAGGTTGACGCATACATTCCTACCCCTGCTCGTAAGGCTGACGAACCCTTCCTGATGCCTGTCGAGGACGTATTCTCCATCACCGGTCGTGGTACTGTTGCTACCGGTCGTGTAGAGCGTGGTACTGTTAAGATGGCTGACAATGTAGAAATCGTTGGTCTGACCGACGAGAAGAAGTCCACCGTTATCACCGGTATCGAGATGTTCCGTAAGCTGCTCGACTCCGCTGAGGCTGGCGACAACGTAGGTCTGCTGCTCCGTGGTGTTCAGAAGAACGAGATCGAGCGCGGTCAGGTTCTCTGCAAGCCCGGTTCCATCAACCCCCACACCAAGTTCTCCGGTCAGGTTTACGTACTGCAGGAGAAAGAGGGTGGCCGTCAGAAGCCTTTCTTCTCTGGCTACCGTCCTCAGTTCTACTTCAGAACTACCGACGTTACCGGCACCATCCAGCTTCCCGCTGACGTTGACATGTGCCGCCCCGGCGATAACGTTGTAATGAGCGTTGAACTCATCACTCCTATCGCTATCGAGAAGGGTCTGCGTTTCGCTATCCGTGAGGGTGGTAGAACCGTAGGTTCCGGCGTCGTTTCCGAAATCGAGGCTTAATCACTAACCGTTAGGTTATCGGATCACCGGCGCTTGCGCCGGTGATCTTCTTTTTCCAAAGTGAATATATTTCTTCGGGGAATGGTGAGAATCCATACCGGTGGTATAGTCCACGAACATCCCATAGGATGCCGAACAGGTGAGATTCCTGTACCGACGGTTACAGTCCGGATGAGAGAAGATATGCTCGTCAGTCGCGCGGTATAGCCGCACGACTTGGAAGTATTACCCCGACAGGTTTTACCCGTCGGGGTTTTATCTTCTCCTTGTACTATTATTACGAGGGAGAATTATTATGACCACGAAATCCAAAACATCTATCCGTTATATGGCCCGCGTTGCCGTTTTGACCGCGATTGCATCCGTTTTGATGCTGCTGGAATTTCCTCTTTGGTTCGCACCCGGATTCTATAAATTGGACGTATCCGAGGCGGTGATCCTTATGGGAGGATTCGCTCTGGGTCCCGGGGCCGCCATTCTTATTGAATTTCTGAAAAACCTGATCAACATACTGCTGAACGGCACCACCACCGCGTACATAGGGGAAATGGCCAACTTCATCACCGGCTGTGCGTTTGTCGTTCCTGCAGCGGTGATCTATAAATATCACAAGAACAAAAAAGGCGCACTGATCAGCATGATCGCCGGCTCCCTTTCCCTTGCGTTGATCGGCAGCCTTTTGAATTACTTCGTTCTGATTCCTGCCTTTTCCCGCTTTTATAATCTGCCTATTGAAAACATCATTGGCATGGGAGCCGCAGTGAATCCGCTGGTTTCCGATCTGAAATCGCTGGTTGTGTGCGCAGTTGCCCCCTTCAATCTGGTCAAGGGCATCATCTGCTCGGTACTTGCCATGCTTTTGTACAAGAGAGTATCCAAAATCCTGCACATTTGACCCTGTCCGCCTTGCGAAGCGGCTGAATGTATGGTACAATAAATCCGTAGAATGCTTGAAAGGAGATGTACGTCTCATGCTGGAAATAATTAAGGAATATCTGTACGTCTTCTTTTGCGCCATGGTTCCGCTGATTGAATTGCGGGGATCCGTCCTCATCGGTGCGGGCATGGGTATGCCCTGGCTTACCAATCTGGCTCTCAGCGTCATTGGCAATATGCTTCCCGTTCCCTTCATTCTGCTGTTTATCCGCCGGATTCTTTCCTGGATGCACAAGACGAAGCATTTTAAGGGAGTCGCCGAATGGCTGGAGAAAAAAGCTCACAGCAAATCCGACCGTGTGCTGCGCTGTGCATCTTTGGGCCTGGTGCTGTTTGTCGGCATCCCCCTACCCGGCACGGGCGCGTGGACCGGCGCGTTGATTGCGGCGCTCCTCGATATGCGCATGAAGTATTCCCTGCCCGCCATCTTTGCCGGCGTATGCCTTGCCGGTGTGATCATGTGCTGCGCCAGCTACGGCATGGTGTCTTTCCTTGCGTTCTTGCTTTAATCCCCTACCCGGAAACCGCCTGTTTCCGGGTTTTTGCATATTTTTTCACAAAACCACCTAACAAATCCGTTTTTCACCGACTATACAGTTGAAAGCATTGATCAATCGCTTTGGAGACAACAAATGAAAAAACAAGAACTGCTGCAAAAGATCGATAACGAACTGATCGAAAAACTGTACGGCTTTTGCTACGCCCGCACCAACGACAGCTACGAGGCCCAGGATCTCTGCTCGGACATCCTGTACGCCTTGATCAAATCGGCGTCGGGCGAGGGCGAGATCCGGGATCTGTACGGCTTCATCTGGCGGGTGGCCCGCAATGTATATGCGGATTTTTCCGAAAAGCGCCGTCGGGAAACGGATGCCCGCATTGCGGAGGATCCGGAAGAGATTCTCTCCACTATCCCGGCGGAGGAAGACGAAGAAGACGACACGGAGGAGCTGCTCCGGGCGGTATACCGCCGCATCTCCTACCTGACCCGGGCCTATCGGGAGGTCATGATCGCCTTCTACATCGATGGAAAATCCACCGCCCAGATCGCGAAAGAGCAGAAGATCAGCGAGACCGCCTTGCGGCAACGGTTGTTTGCGGCACGAAAGAAAGTGAAGAGCGAGGTAGACAAAATGAACGATATGCAGAATAAACCTACATCTTTGAGCAAGGTGGACTATGTGATCTGGGGCTTCGGCAATCCTTTGTGGGGCGATCCCTTGAATGGATTTGAGCGCGAGTTTTCCAAGCACGTATTGTGGCTGTGCTTCAAAAAGCCTTCCGGTGCCACCGAAATCGCCGAAGAATTGGGCGTTCCCACGGTGTATGTGGAGGAAGAATTGGAGATCCTCACCCGCGGCGCCAACGGCAAGTACGGACTTCTGCGCAAAGTAGGCAACGGCAAATACGCCATTAACTTTGTGCTGTTTGATACGGACGTGATGGAGAAAGCCAGCATCCTCTATGAAGAACGGCTGCCTCAGATCTGCGACATCATCGCAGAGTACATTGAGGAGCACAAGGAGGAATACCTGTCCTTCCCGTATCTGAACAAGAAAGTGGACCTTAACCTGATTCTGTGGCAACAGGTACACGATCTCGCAGGAACCGTAGACAGAATTGTGTACTCTATACTGGCTAAGAAGCACTTCGCAAAGGAACAGAAACCGGACCGTCCTTTCAGCGTATTTGGCTACGTGGATAACGGAAAGATTTACGGCGGCGGCCGAGACAGTATTAAAGCGGAAAACATTTGCGGATTCTCTGCGATTCATATGGCCAATATTTATAACAAACGCCTTCAAAAGCATTTTGCGTGTGAGCATAACGTTTCCAACGATCCGCAGATTCAGTTGGCGCTGAAGGCCATCGACGGTCTGGCCGTTGCATCCCTTTCCGACAAGGAGAAGGAGCACGCGGCGAAGGCCATCGAGCAGGGCTATCTGTATCGGGAGGGCGACATGCTGTACACCAAGATCCTGGTCCATGACGGGAAAGATTCCGATCGCCTGTTTGCAATCACCCGCAATCTGACCAGCGAAGTCCTTACGAAAGAGGCGGAGGCCATCGCTGAGAAGTTGGCAGATCTGATCCGAAAGAATGTCCCCGAATATCTGTATGGTGAGTGGTCTTTCGCCAATGAACTGGCAAGTTTGCCGGTGCACGATGCGCTGGTAGAAGCGCTGATCGAGCGCGGTCTGCTGACCCCGCCGGAGAACCGTCTCGGCGCGGAAGGCTGCTGGATGAGCGTGGAGAAGTAAGTGGTTTTGAGAGGACAAGTTGCGCTGCGTAACTCATCCGCAAAGAGTATACGGGACGTCGCGGCGCCGTCCCCTACGAGTATACAAACACTCATTTTTGTAGGGGCTGGCGCCCTCGACAGCCCGAGTTCATAAGAAACAAACTTTGACACTCCCCCAACCGGGAACAATCCTTTGATTGTTCCCGGTTATTTTGCATTTATCCCTTGCAATATGGCGAATGCGGTGGTATAATGTACGTGTATGTAAACTTACTTATCCAGAGTGGCGGAGGGACCGGCCCCATGAAGCCCGGCAACCTACCGATTTTTCGGCAAGGTGCTAATTCCTGACAGATGAGTTTGAGCATTCCACATGGATGGTCTCAGGCTCTGCCCGGGGCTTTTTTCTTTGCCAGTAAGAAAGGAATATATTATGAGAAGACTCTTTACATCCGAATCCGTAACCGAAGGACATCCCGACAAAATCTGCGACCAGATCTCTGATGCGATCCTGGACGAGATGCTCCGTCAGGATCCCATGTCCCGTGTGGCCTGCGAAACCACCTGCACCACCGGTCTGGTTATGGTTCTCGGTGAGATCACCACGTCCGCATACGCGGATATTCCCACCATCGTACGCGAGACCGTGCGCGAGATCGGCTACGACCGCGCCAAGTACGGTTTCGACTGCGACACCTGCGCCGTTCTGAACTCCATTCATGAGCAGTCTGCTGACATCGCCATGGGCGTAGACCGTGCGCTGGAGTCCCGTGATCAGGAGGACAAGTTCGACATCGGTGCCGGCGACCAGGGCCTTATGTTCGGTTACGCCTGCAACGAGACTCCCGAATTTATGCCCTTCCCTATTTCCGCCGCCCACAAGCTGGCCCGCCGTCTGACCGAGGTCCGCAAAAACGGCACCATGGCTTATCTCCGTCCCGACGGAAAGACCCAGGTTACCGTGGAATACGAGGATGACAAGCCCGTACGCATCGATACCATCGTCGTATCCTCCCAGCACGATCCCGACGTTAGCCTGGAGCAGATCCGTGCCGACGTGATCGAGCACGTGATCCGCCCCATCATCGATCCCGCTCTGATGGACGAAAAGACCATCATTCACGTAAATCCCACCGGCCGATTCGTAATCGGCGGCCCCCACGGCGACAGCGGTCTTACCGGCCGTAAGATCATCGTGGACACCTACGGCGGATACTCCCGCCACGGCGGCGGCGCCTTCTCCGGTAAGGATCCCACCAAGGTGGACCGCTCCGCTTCCTACATGGCTCGCTACATCGCCAAGAACATCGTAGCTGCCGGCCTGGCCGACAAATGCGAGGTACAGCTGGCATACGCCATCGGCGTAGCCCGTCCCGTATCCGTTCTGGTGGACACCTTCGGCACCGCCAAGATCGACGAGAACAAGATCGCCGACTATGTGGCAGAAAACGTGGATCTCCGTCCCGCCGCTATCATCGATCGGTTTGATCTGCGCCGTCCCATTTACCGCCAGCTGGCTGCATACGGCCACATGGGCCGCGAGGATCTTAAAGCTCCCTGGGAGGCTCTGGATCTGGTTCCCGCCATGCAGAAGACTCTTCTGTAATAACAACTCACTTGGGCTGTTGCCATCAGGCAACAGCCTTTTTTTGACACGAATCCGCTTGGTCGCATAAAATGGTACAAAACACATTTTGTGGGAGGAAGTATGGACAGCGTTACCACCATTCTGATCGCTATGCTCTCCGTGTACGGGTTTTACTGCATGCTGATGGAGATCCGTGAGGGAATTTTGCATATTTGCCGCAAAAAGAAAACAAATGTACGGCCTGAAATTGACAAAGAAGAGTAAACTCGGTATAATATATCTATACTTGAGAAAGGATGCCGGATCGGCTGCGTGAGGGAATGCAAGAATATCTTCTGCCAAACGAAAACGGAAAACAGACTGTATCCGGCACCGTTTCCGCTATTGTCTATCAGAACGAGGACAACGGATACACCGTGTGCGAGATCGAAACGCCCGACGGCGATGAGATCACCGTAACGGGCACCCTTCCCTTCGTGACCGAAGGGGATATTATCTCCGCCATGGGCACTTGGACCAATCATCCCACCTACGGTCCTCAGTTCAAAGCGGAATTTTATGAGAAATCCCTGCCCGCCGAGGAGGGGGATATCCTTCGCTATCTGGCTACGGGCAACATCAAGGGCATCGGCCCCAAAACTGCCTCCCGCATTGTGGAGCGGTTCGGTGTGGACACCTTCGACATCATCGCCAATCATCCGGATTGGCTGACGGAAATATCGGGAATCTCCCCCAAGAAAGCCGCCCAGATCAACGAAAGCTTCGCCCAGACCGTGGGCGTTCGCGCGGTTATGCTGTTCTGCCGGGATTATTTTCCGCCGGCCACCGCGGTACGAATCTATAAAAAATGGGGCAACTCCGCCGTGGACCGTCTGAAAGAAAACCCCTATATGCTCTGCACGGAGATGGACGGTATCGGCTTCAAGGGGGCAGACAGGCTGGCCATGTCCATCGGTGTTGCTCCCGATTCCGAGGAGCGTATTGCGGCAGGCATTTCTTTCGTTTTGCGCGAAGCCGCTCAATTGAGCGGGCACACCTGTGTGCCCAAGGCAGACGTGATCACCCAAAGCGCCGAGGTTTTGGGAATCGATCCCAATGCGGTGGCGGACAAGCTGGCTTCGCTGTTGGCTGTCAATCACTTGAAATCCGTCACGTGGGACGGCACGGAATACGTAGCTCTGCCACTCTACTATCGGGCAGAGGATTTTTGCGCGAAAAAACTGCTCCATCTGAATCGGCTCTGCCCCAGCCTAAATAGCGGGGATGCCGAGCGTCTGATCTGGCAGATGGAAGCGGAAAATCATATGGAATACGCTCTATTGCAAAAGCAGGCCATCCGCGGCGCTTTGGAAAGCGGCGTTATGATCCTGACGGGCGGCCCCGGCACCGGTAAAACCACCGTTATACGGGCACTGATCTCCATTTTCGAGAGTTTGGGGATGGACTGCGCCCTGGCGGCCCCCACGGGCCGTGCGGCCAAACGAATGAGCGAGGCCACCTCCCGGGAGGCCAAGACCATCCACCGCCTTTTGGAGGTGGAATTCCGTGGGGAGGACAGGGATAATACCGGATTCGCACGGGGTGAATCCAACTATCTGGACGAAGACGTGATTATTCTGGACGAATGCTCCATGATCGACGTACTCCTCCTGGAGGCGCTTTTGCGGGCCGTGAAAAACGGCGCCCGCGTGATCCTTATCGGCGATGCGGAACAGCTTCCCTCCGTGGGTGCCGGCAACGTGCTCTCCGATTTGATTGAGTGCGGTGCATTTCCCACTGTGCGCCTGACGGAGATTTTCCGCCAGTCCGAGACCAGTCTGATCGTTACCAATTCCCATGCCATCAATGAGGGGCGCTTCCCCGACATTACGAAAAAAGACAGCGACTTCTTCTTCCTTCCCAGAGAAACGGACGAAGAGATCGCCTACACCATTGCGGATCTGTACAAAAACCGCCTGCCCCGCTCCTACGGCGCGGACACGGTGAATCAGATCCAGGTCATCACGCCGTCACATAACGGTGCCGCCGGCACCTCCCGTCTGAATCAGCTGCTGCAGGAGGCATTGAATCCCCAAAACGGCCGCAAACAGGAACGGAAATGCCGGGATTTCGTCTTCCGCGAGGGGGATCGCGTGATGCAGATCAAAAACGACTATTCCCTGGAATGGACAAAAAACGGCACGGAGGGTTGCGGCATCTTCAATGGGGACATCGGCGTCATCAAAGACATCGATCCCGTATCCGAATCCCTTGCGGTGGACTTCGACGGACGGGAAACCGTTTACGAGTTCTCCATGCTGGATGAGCTGGAGCACTCCTATGCGGTGACGGTGCACAAGAGCCAAGGCAGTGAATATCCCATCGTGATTCTGCCCATCGCACGGTGTGCGCCTATGCTCCGCACCCGCAATCTTCTGTACACGGCAGTCACCCGTGCCGCCCGCATGGTAATCCTGGTCGGACGGCGGGATATTCTTGCGGAAATGGTGGAAAACGAGAGGCATTCTCTGCGCTACACCAATCTGAAACAGTTCATTCGGCGGGAGTGCGGATTATGAACTCCCTTTTCCATAAAACACTCTCCGTTTTGTTTCCCCGCCGCTGTCCCGTATGCGGGAAGATGACGGATTCCGCATCCCCCGGGCTTTGCCACGAATGTGCCGGAAAGCTGGCAGTGGAATATGAAAAGCTCTGCCCTGTATGCGAAAGAAAAGCAACGGCGTGCACATGCTCTCCGGAAGCGCTGTCTCCGGAGGAGGCATCCGTGATTGCCATCGGATTTTACGAGCCGGGAAATACCGGCACCGTTACGTCCCGATTGGTATATGCGCTGAAGCACCAGACCGATGACGCCGCTGCCCACATCCTCGCACGGAATCTGGCCGGTGCCATTCTCAAGGAATTCCTCGCCGGGAACGAGGACATCCGCACGTGGACGATTACCTACGCACCCCGATCCGTTTCGGGATATGAGAAAGCCGGCTTTGATCAGGCACAGCGGCTCGCAAAGCTGTGTGCCCGTTACACCGGTGCACGGTATGAGCGGATCTTTTG
>JBGVKV010000014.1:0-8701 GCA_045123975.1 Eubacteriales bacterium
AAGCATTGATCATCACGGCACGGGCGAGGTGTTCTGTCCTGCGTTCGTTGCCCCTGAGGCATCCGCCACCGGGGAGATTCTGTTCGATCTTTACCGCCTGTGGCAAGAGGACGGCACGATCCGCGCCGATGCGGACGTGGCACGGCTGCTCTATACCGCCATTGTGTCGGATACCGGCAGCTTCAAATATTCCAACACCACGAAAAAGACCATGCTGTGTGCGGCAGAGCTGATGGGAGAGATCCAGTCGGCCACCGACGGCGGCGACGATATCTCTATGCTGTGCCACCGGCTGTTCGAATGCCGCACCCTGACGGAGCTCCGCGCCCAAAGGGCAGGCATTGATTCCCTCCGGCTGGAGTGTGACGGACAATTGGGCATCGTTTTGTTCACCCAGGATATGCTTCGGGAAAACGGATTGAGTATGGAGGATATCGCCAACATAATCGGCCTTCCCCGCACGGTGGATGGCGTTCAAATCGCCTTGGCCATCAAGCAATCTCCCGACGAGCCCACTCTGTGGCGCATCAGCTCCCGGGCAAACTGTGACGTGGACGTATCCGCTGTGTGCGCTTCCTTTGGCGGCGGCGGACACCGGCGAGCCGCCGGATGCAGCATATCCGCACCGGATGCCGAATCTGCTTTGGCCACGGCTGTGGCAGCCTTCGGTAAGGCACTCACAAACGGGGAGGATAAGATATAATGGACGTATCGGGTATTGTGGTCGTTAACAAGCACGCCGGCGTCACCTCCAACGATATCGTGATCAAGCTGCGCCGACTTTTCGGAACTCGGCAGGTGGGACACACCGGCACGCTGGATCCAATGGCTACGGGCGTGTTGCCCGTTCTGATCGGCCGATCCGTTAAGGCATCGGAAAACATCACCGCTGAGAATAAGCGGTATACCGCCCATCTGAAGCTGGGTATCACCACCGACACGGAGGATACCACCGGGACGGTTCTGAGCAAGTCGGATACGATTCCCGCCGAAGATGCGGTGCTGGATGTATGCTCGGGCTTTGTCGGCGACATTCTGCAAACACCGCCTATGTACAGTGCGCTGAAGGTAAACGGCCGCAAGCTGGTGGATCTGGCAAGAGAGGGCGTCATTGTGGAGCGGCAGGCCCGCCCCATCACCGTGCATTCGCTGCAGGCAAAAAAGTTGGCGGAGGATCTGTACGAGCTGGACGTATCCTGCTCTAAGGGTACATACATCCGCACGCTGTGCGCCGATATCGGTGCCAAACTGGGATGCGGCGGTGCTATGGCAAGTCTGACGCGAACGGAAAGCGGCCCCTTTTCCCTGTCGGAAGCCTACACTATCGATCAGCTGGAATCCATGACGGAGGCAGAGCGTGTCTCCTGCGTGATCCCTTTGGAAAATTTCTTTCTGGATTGCCCGGCGGTGGATCTGCCTGCGTTTTACGCACGGCTGGCCCGCAACGGATGCGAGATCTACCAGAAAAAGATCCGTACCGATTGGCCCGTGGGCACTACGGTACGCATGATCCACAACGGCGTGTTCTTCGCATTGGGGCAAGTGCGGGATTATCCCGACGGCAGTGCTGTGAAGGCTGTTAAAATTTTCGTTCTATAATCGTTTCAGGCTGTGTGACTTTCTCACACAGCCTGTTTTTTTGCGTTTGTCTATTTTGTTCCAATTATAGGCATTTGTGAAAAAATACGCAAAAATCGCAAAAATCCTGTTGCCGTCCCCATCGCAAAATGCTATAATATAGAGTATAAGGTACAATTGTGATCAAAATCGGAGGAGTACGTTATGCTGAGAATCCTTCACACCGGCGACATCCACCTGGACAGCCCCTTCGCGCGGTTGGATGCCCGCAAAGCGGAGATCCGTCGGGCAGAATTGCGCGACGCCTTTTCCGCGATATTTTCTTATGCGAGAGCGAACAAAATAGATATGATTCTTCTGTCCGGCGACGTGTTCGACCGGGATTTTGCCACACGGGAAACTCTGTCTTTGATGCTCCGCGAGTTTCAGATGACGGAATGTCCCATCGTAATTGCCCCCGGCAATCACGACTGCACAGCCCCTGGCAGCATCTGGGCGAAGCCTATCTTCCCCGCAAACGTCCACATTTTCCGCTCACCGAAGGTGGAGAAATTCTCCTTTGGCGAATTGGGCGTGGACGTATACGGCTACGGATTCGTATCCCCCGAAATGACGGAATGTCCCTTGAGCGGCACCCGCGTGAACGATCCGCAAAGGATCAATCTGCTCTGCGCCCACGGCGAGATCGGCGTGCCCCTGTCCCGCTACTGCCCCATCTCCCGGGCGACCGTCAGCGAGTTCGGCGCAGATTATGCGGCACTCGGCCATATTCACAATGCGCCGCCGGCAGAACAGATCGGCGATACGCTGGTATCCTATTGCGGCTGTCCCGAAGGCCGGGCCTTCGATGAGCCGGGTATCAAGGGCGCTGTGCTTTGTGAGATCGAAAAGGACAGCGGACGCGCGAACGTTCGGCTGAAGCGGATCCGATTCTCCCGCCGTCGGTACGAAAACGAAGCCGTGGACTGCACGGGCGCGGAAACACTGGGAGAGATTGAGGGAAAAATTGCCGCTCTCATCCGGGAGAAGGACTACGGCGAGGATACCCTCCTGCGGGTCGTTCTGCAGGGATCCGTATCCCCTGCCCTGATCGTGGACGCAAACGCCCTCCGGACGCGGCTGACACAGCCGTTCTTTCTGGAGGTGCGGGACGAAACCTTGCCTGCACTCAATCCCCACGATTTTGAAAACGACCGCACGGTGCGGGGAGAGTTCTACCGCACGCTGGCCGCGAAAATGGAAAGCGGCACACCCGAGGAAAGAAAGATTGCCGCCATGGCTCTTCGCTACGGGCTGTCCGCCATCGCCGGCGAAAACATCAGTGAAACCTGAGGTGGAAAATGTACATAAAGCATTTGAAAATTGAGGCATTCGGCGTCCTGCGCGACCGCGAGGTGGAATTGTCGGACGGACTCAACATTATTGAGGGCGCCAATGAATCCGGCAAGAGCGCTCTGGCTATGTTTATCAAGTTTATGCTCTACGGTCTGTCCGGAAAAGCTACAGGCGGAGAACTGTCGGAACGCCGACGCTACGTAAACTGGGAAACGGGCACCGCCGCCGGATCCATGACCGTATCCGGCGAAGAGGGGGAATTCCGCATTGAGCGGCATCTGTCCGCCTCTATGAACGATGACGGAGCCAGACAGCGGGAATCCGTGAGGGAAACGGTGCGCATCATCGATACCGCCCTGGGCACGCCTGTCCATCGGGGTGAGGTGCCGGGAGAAGTGATCTTCCGCGTACCCGAGGCCATCTTTATGAATACGGTGTTCGTCCGTCAGATCGACGGCACACGCCCCAGCGGCGAAAGCATTCTCACCTCCATTGAGAATCTGCTCTTCACCGCCAATGAAAACGTTAGTACGAAAAAAGCTATGGATCGGCTGGACGCCGCCCGCAAACAGATCCTCCATAAAAACGGTAGCGGCGGCGAGCTCCACGCCTGCAAGGAAGAAAGAAGCATAGTGGCCGCCAAGCTGCGCAATGCCCAGGAACAGATCGCCGCGCTGCTCAGTGAGGAAAACGAGCTGACCGACGCCCAGGCAAAATGCGAAGCACTGAAGGAAAAAATCCGTCGCCAAAAACGGATCTGCGAATACGGCGAAGTCAATTTGGTTCGCCGCCGCTTTGACACCATCATCGCGGGCAATCAAAGACTGACGGTTATGCGGAGTGAGCTTGCCAAACGGAACGAGGACGGCATTGACCGCGCCTTTGTATCCCGACTCAAGGAATCCGCCGCGCGGATCGCCGAGCAATCCGCCCCCCTTTCCCAAATGCGGGAAGCAAATGCAATTATCCGGGAGCGGCATACCGCCGCCAGCGATAAGCACAGACGGGCGGAAAGTGAGATCGGTACCGCCACAACCCGGGCCGATTCCCTCATGGGCAGGATGCGCCTTACCCTGGCTGTGGGCCTGACACTGATTTTGTTCGCCATTCTGGCAGGTCTCGGCGCATGGCTGTTTTATACCTATGAGATTTCCCTTCTCACGATTCCCCTGGCCGGCGCGGGTGCTCTTTTTGCGCTGGCTGTTATGTGCTTCATCATCCGCGGCCGGGCCGCAAAAAATCTGCGGGATCTTCTCACCGAATGGGATGCGCCGGACGTGGATTCTCTGCCTGCCGCCATCACCGACGTAATCGGAGCCTCAGGAGATCTGGAGACGCTGAGTAATGAATCCCGCCAGATGAGCCGGGCACTGTCCGATATGGCAGAGGCCCGCCGGACGGAAACAAAAACCGGACTGGAGTTGTGCCGCCGCGTGCTGCCGGATCTGCCCACGCCCAATGAAACGGACGAAGATGCTTTTGCCGCAGCCGTAACGGAAGCGCTGGCGCAAAGCGCAAAGGCAGCAGAGGCTATCTGTACCGAACGGGAAGAAATGCAGCGTGCTATCGATAAGCTGAGTGGTCGTTTGTCCGTAGTGCAGGAAGAGCTGCAAGGGGAAAACGAAGAAGAAATCCGCCGCATTTTTGCCGAGAATCTCCGCACTCCCGAGGGAAAGATCGCATCCGGCCTGGATACGCCCAGACTGGAGGAAGCCAAGCGTTTCCTTACGGAATTGCAGAACGCCCTGCGAGAAGAGGAAGAAAAACACCACCGCCTGGAAACTCAGGTAGCGGCTTCCCGCGCGGTCAGCGTTTCTCCCGTGGAACTGGCAGGACGGCTGTCCCAATTGGATGAACAGATCGAGGTTCTGAGCATGCGGCATGAGGCGTACTGCCTGGCCATGGAAACCCTCCAAAGAGCATCGGACACCATGCGGGCCGGTGTACTTCCCAAGGTGGTAGCTCAAGCCTGCGCTTCCGCCAACCGCATCAGCGGCGGTGCTTTTGAAGCCATCGGTGTGGATCACGGCCTGGCCATGACCTTCACCCGAAACGGTATGACCCGGGAGGTGGAATACCTCTCCGAGGGCACCAAGGATATCGCCTACATCAGCTTGCGTCGGGCGCTGAGCGGTGCTCTGTTCGGAAACACGCAACCGCCCCTGATTTACGACGAAAGCTTCGCCCGTGTGGATGAAACCCGCCTTTCCCGTGTTCTGAAGATGCTGAACGCAACGGGCGGGGACGGCGCCCAGAGCATATTGCTCACCTGCCGCCGCCTGGAAGCCGAGTTGGCCGAAACCAACGGCGGCGCTAACGTAATCCGGTTGTGAGAAAAAGCCATCGGTTTTACCGATGGCTTTTTATTTATATTTTGCATTTCCCTCGCACCCACCGCACGGCAGGAACACTTATCAGCCGCAAAATGCGGGAGGCCGCATAAGATGCGATAAAGGATCCCACAATAAGGAGAAGAAGCCGCACACTGTGACGGGCAACGCCCAAGTGATCCAGCACCCGCACCACGCCCTGATCGGTCAGGTAGGAAAACAGATACATCTCAAAGGAGCATACCGAAATCTCTGTCAGAACAAAACGCAATGGCTTCCCTCTCACAGGCAGATCGTACAGGAGCAGGAAATAGGCTACGCCGGAAAAAGCCGCTGTGACAGAGGCAAAGCCGTTCATCATATACCATGCGTAGCTGCCGTCCCGCACTGTAAAGATATAGCACAGGATGCAAGGCAATGCGGTAGCAATCACCACCAGGATCACACGAACCATCCGGGACAGCTTCGGCGGATGCTTTCGTATATAGGCACCGAGGAAGTAATACGTCAGCGGATACACGGCACGCCAGTAATCCGGCAGGATATCCAGAGCCGCACCGCCCACACGAAAGCTTTCCAGCGTCGGCGGAAGAAAGGTAAGAGCAGACAAAGTAAGGATAAGTATGCCGCGGGCACGGGCCGTTTTCAGTCCTTCAAAGATGAGATTGAGAAAAGGAATCAGCAGAAACAGTCCCAGATACATCTCCACGTACCAGGCGTATCCGTGGGCGGTGAAATTCAGAACACCACGGATTCCTTCCCACACTGTGTATTTCTGCGCACCGGATACGGAGGCAAGAATCACTGCGGCGGAAGCAATCACGCCGTAGGAGAAAACCACGGACAGCACCCCGCCGTAATAGGTACGGCTGAGCCGCTTTTCACAGCAAAGATATCCGCTCAAAAGCAAAAACAACGGCACGCCTGCCATGGCGGCAAAGCGCATCACCAGATACACTCCGAAGGCGGGAGCCGTATGGTGCGTGCCCATCACGCCCGTATAGGAGATGGCGTGGGTGACCAGCACACACAGAATCGCCGCCGTACGCACCAGATCCAGCCCGGGAGAGCGCTCTTTCATCCAATCATTCCTTCCACCGTTTTCTTGCCTATATTGTACCGAATCCGCACCGCTGTGTCAACCACTCAGAGAAATTTCCACCGCACCGTCCTCGCTTGACAACGGCATTATCCTCATGCTATAATGGCCGTAGATATCCTATCAAATAAGAAAAGAGAATCCGATATGAAACTGAATTACAAGCGCACATTCTTCATCGGACTTGCCTTTATGTCCATCTGCGCCTTCTGGCAGCTGTACGATTATGTAATCCAACTCATTCTGAAATACACCTTCCACTTCCCGGAAAGTTTGTCCGGCGTGGTTCTGGCGGCAGATAACGTGTTGGCGCTGTTCCTTCTGCCCCTGTTCGGCTCTCTGTCCGACCGGGTCAACACACGTCTTGGCCGCCGCACCCCTTTTATTTTGGCAGGAACCGCTGCGGCTGCCGTACTGATGATGCTCATTCCTCGGGCGGACGATACGGTCAATCTTCCTTTGTTCCTGATAGCTCTGGGATTGCTTCTCGTGGCTATGTCCACTTATCGCTCCCCGGCAGTAGCACTGATGCCCGATCTGACGCCTAAGCCGCTTCGTTCCTCTGCAAATGCAGTCATCAACCTGATGGGTGCGCTGGGCGGCATCTTCACCTATCTGATCATCATGTTCCTCCTTCCCAAGATCGACGTGAACACCGGCACCAAGAACGGCAGCTACACCACCGTATTTGCCATCATCGCCGGCTTTATGGTGCTCTCCGCCATTGTGCTCGTGCTGACTGTCCGGGAAAGAAAGCTTGCGGACGCAATGCCGAAGGAAGAGGAAGAGGTGCCCGTCGGCACCACAGGTGCCAAGCTGGCCCCCGAGGTACGCCGCAGCCTGATCTTTATCCTTCTTTCCGTTGCCCTGTGGTACATCGCCTACAACGCACTGTCCAGCGCCTATGCCCGCTACGTTCTTGAAATTTGGAATATAGACGAATCCTCCGGTGCGTCCATGATGCTGGTGGCTACGGTAGTTGCCACCGCCAGCTACATTCCCGTGGGCATCATCTCCTCCAAACTGGGACGAAAAAAAGTAATCCTCTTCGGCGTAGCCATTATGACAGCCGCTTATCTTGCCGGCTTCTTCCTCACATCCTATTCCCCCGTGATCTATCTGGTGATGGCTGTGATCGGTATCGGCTGGGCCTCCATCAACGTAAATTCCTACCCGATGGTAGTGGAAATGTCCACCGGTGCCGACGTGGGCCGCTACACCGGCATTTACTACACCTTCTCCATGGCGGCGCAGATCGTCACTCCCATTCTCTCCGGCGTGCTGATCGATCTGTTCGGCTACCGCATTCTCTTCCCTTACGCGGTGATCTTCTCCGGCTTGGCCTTCTTCACCATGTGGCAAGTGCGCCACGGCGATTCCCGTCCTGAGGCGAAGAAATCCGCTCTGGAATATCTGGACAGTGACGACTGATGACGGCAGTATGGATTATCGGCGGCACCATAGCCGCCCTTGCAGCAGTTTATTTATTTATGCTCTTCCCCCGTCCGGGTGCGAAAAAGAAATACAGTGCCTTTCTCGGGCAGATCTATGCCCATCGGGGCGTTTTCGATAACGAAAGCATCCCGGAAAACTCCCTCTCCGCCTTCCGAGGCGCTGTCCGTCTGGGTGTGGGAATTGAGTTCGACATTCACCTCACCGCCGACGGTGAGGTAGTGGTGTTCCATGATGCCACGCTGCAGCGTATGTGCAACGATCCCCGCCGGATCGCCGAGATGACGCTTCCGGAACTGCGGGCAATGTCTCTGCTTAACACCGACGAAAAGATCCCCGCCCTGGAAGAAGTATTGGATTTGGTGGGAGATCGGGTACCGCTGGTCGTGGAATTGAAGGGGGAAAGCTCCGACACAGCCCTGTGCGACGCGGCTATGCCGATCCTGGAGAAATACGGCACTCGGTACTGCATCGAATCCTTCAATCCCCTCCTGGTCGCCCGATACGGAAAACTGGCCCCTCACGTCATGCGGGGTGTGCTGGTAACGAAATTCAAGCGGGACGGAGAGGATCGTGGCGCCCTCGGCGCAGTTTTGCAGAATCTCCTTTTGAATTTCCTGGCGCGGCCGGATTTCATCGCCGCACGCCATCTGTACGGACGGTATTTTCCCATTTGGCTGTGCCGCAGGCTGGGTGCCGCCACCGTGGCGTGGACCATCCGCACACGGCAGGAATACGACACCGCCCGGGATGATTTTGACGCATACATCGTGGAAAACGTAATGGAAATGATGAAGTAAACAAAACCCCTCCCCCGAAATCGGGGGAGGGGTTATCTTATTTACCGCACCTGGCCGTTGCCGTTTACGAGGTATTTCTCCGTCGTCAGTGCCGTCAGGCCCATGGG
>JBGVKV010000015.1:0-27027 GCA_045123975.1 Eubacteriales bacterium
AAAACGAATGGTGTTGTCGTAATTATCCAAGGGCTCTCCGATGCCCATCATAACGATGCCGCTGATCCGCTCACCCGTGTCTCTTTGTGCGGCAATCACCTGTCCCAGGATTTCCGAGGGGTACAGATCGCGGGATTTCCCCTTCAGGGTGGAGGCGCAGAATTTGCAGCCCATCCGACATCCTGCCTGAGAGGATACGCACAGTGTATTGCCGTGCTCGTAGCGCATAAATACGCTTTCCACGCATTCTCCGTCGATCATGGAAAAGAGATATTTTACCGTTCCGTCGATTTTGGATACGTATTTTTCCTCGATGCGGGGCAGACGGTAGTCGGCGGATTCCGCCAGCTTTGCCCGGAATGCTGCGGGCAGATTGGACATTTCTTCAATCTGCGCACCCTTGTGCATCCAGGAAAATAGCTGCTTCGCCCGGAAGGACTTTTCGCCCAGACCGACCACAAATTCACTCAGTTCCTCAGGGGTCATCGAGAGGATATCGGCTTTGTTTTCCATACTCAGCTCCGTACCATTTTGGCAATAAAGAATCCGTCGCACCCGTCCAGATGCGGATAGAAGGTGCGCATACCGTTCCCCGATCTGCCGGCCGGTCCCAGATCAAAGTCCGCGGCGGCAAAATCGGGATGTTCCTTCAGAAAACGTGTCACGATGTGCTCGTTTTCATCCGGGTTCAGGGTGCATGTGGAATAGACCAGCGTACCGCCCGGACGGACGTACCGGGACGCACCGCACAGAATTTCGTACTGGATTCCGGGCAAGGCCCGGATGGAATCCAGGGATTTGTACTTGATATCCGGCTTTTTGCCGATAACACCCAGCCCGGAGCAGGGTGCGTCGCACAGCACCCGATCGGCCATCCCGATCAGCGCTGGATCGGGGTTTCTGGCATCCCGGGCTTGCACTTCCAGGATGGAAACACCCAGGGAAGCGGCGGTACGCCGGATCAGGGATAATTTGTTCTCGTGCAGATCGAAGGCAATGATGCGGCCTTCGTTTTTCATGTCCAGCGCGGCGGACAAGGTCTTGCCGCCGGGAGCGGCACAGGTGTCGATCACCGTCTCACCCGGTTGAGGATCCAGTGCTTTCACGCACAGACGGGAGGCCGGGTCCTGTACGAAATATTTGCCCGCACCGATGCCTTCGGTGATGTGGGCGGCGCTTTTTACCGTCACCATATCCGGGGCAAGGGGGCAGAGGGATGCTTCTTCCTCCGGGAATTCAGCCAATACCGCCTGCGCGGTGGTGACAATGGGGTTTACACGCAGCGTCACGTTCGGATTCCGTGTGGTGGAGGAGAGCAGCTGGGCGGTCATCTCCGTCCCGTACCGCTCGCACCAGAAACCACACAGCTCCACGGGAGCGGAATACTCCACCGACATTCGGGTGAGCGTTTCGCCCTCGGGCAAGGTATAGCGGCATCCGTTTCGCAGATAGGTGCGCAGGAGCGCATTGACGAAGCCGCGGCTGCGGGTCGGTGCCGTGTCCACGGATTCGGAAACGGCCGCATGGGGCGGGATCCGATCCATAAAGGTCAGTTGATAGATTCCCAAACGAAGGGCGCACAGCGCCTCCCGATCGATCTCACCGAGGGGACGGGAGGACAGGGATTCGATGATGTAATCCAGCGTAATAACCCGCTCAATGACACCGTACACCAAGGCGGTGTACAGGGATCGGTCTGCGTCACTCATAGCCGATGCGGCCAGGGAGGAGGCCACCTCCAGATTGGCGTAGCGACCGTTTTTCTCCCAGGCGATCAGGGAGGCGGCAGCGGCAGAGCGGGGATTGGTCAGTTGTTGTTTCATCACTGCGGTGTATGGAGGACGTCACCGACGGAGAGCTTGCGTCCCCGCAAAAAATCGGCGGCGGACATCCGTCCCTTTCCTTCCGGTTGGAGATGGGTAACGTGCAGAATTCCGTCTGCGCAGGAAATATCCAGCGTGCCTCGCTCGATGGCAACTACCGTACCGGGGGCTGCCGTAACGGAGCAGATTTCCTTTTCGGCGGAGACGATCTTCAATCGCTTGCCGTCAGGCATCCAACTCAGTGCCAGCGGCACGGGGGAAAGGCCGCGCACCTGATTGTACACGTCGGTTACGGATTTTGTGAAATCAATAACGCAGTCGGGATTCTCGATTTTCGCCGCATAGGTGGCATCTTCGTCGTTCTGTACTTCCCGGGTAACGGTGCCGTTGCGCAGCTTGGCAACGGTCTGCGTCATAGCCTCACCGCCGGCCACCGCCAGCTTGTCGTGCAGCGTGCCGAAATCGTCCTCGTCGGTGATCGGCACCTCTACCGTCAGGATCATATCGCCCGTATCCAAGCCCTGAGCCATGTACATGGCGGTCACGCCGGTGAGACGGTCTCCCGCCATAATGGCGCGCTGAATGGGCGCCGCACCCCGCCAACGGGGCAGCAGCGACGCGTGTGCGTTGATGCAGCCGAATTTCGGATATTCCAGAATATAGGCGGGCAGAATTTTTCCGTAGGCAGCCACGATGATCAGATCGGGGTCGATTTCGGAAAGCGTGTCCGCAAAGGCTCCGTCCTTCAAAGTAACAGGCTGATATACCGGCAGACCGTTCTCCTGCGCGTACTGCTTTACCGGGGGCGGTGTGAGGATCATTTTCCGTCCCTGGGGCTTGTCCGGCTGGGTGACCACCGCTACGATATTCTCACCGTCTTTATGCAGCTTCTCCAGAATGGAGCGGGCAAAATCCGGCGTTCCCATAAAAAGAATTTTCATTATCAATCCTCAAACTGTTCCTTGATCTCTTCTTTGGTCAGCATATGGAGGGCGTTGTCCTTATAGAGAACGCCGTCCAGATGATCCAACTCGTGGCACAGAGCCCGTGCCATCAGGCCCTCGCCGGATACCTCGTAGATCTCACCGTTGCGGTCCATGGCGCGAACCGTCACCTTCTCGGGACGTTCCGTAATACCCCACTGACCGGGAAGGGAAAGGCATCCCTCCAATTCGTTCTGGGTGCCCTCGCGGGCGATGATTTCGGGATTGATCAGCTCATACAGCTTGCCGGGCTCCACTTCCACCAGCGCAATGCGGCGAAGCACACCCACCTGGGGCGCGGCCAGACCGCATCCGTCGGCCTTGTGGAGCGTTTCCTTCATATCCTCCAGCAGCTGAATCGTACGGGGGGTAATCTCCGTAACAGGGCGGCAAACCTTGCGCAGAACGGGATCGCCCTCTTTTACTATATTCAAAATGGCCATAATTATCCTATCCTTTCGGTATTTTACAGTGTGTTGGGGTTCAGATCCACGGAAATGCTCAGTCGCTTGCCCGCATTTTTCCCGAAATCGGTGAGAATGTGGGAGAGCATCTCCCGGCTGCGCCGATTCAGGCGGCACTTGATCACCATACGGTTGCGGCATACGCCCTGGATCTTATATACGGGGGCCTCAAAGGGGCCGAATATCATCAGCTTCAAATCGGAGTAGGGGCCGGATACCGCGTCCCGAACCCATTCCCGCAGGCGCACCGTGGCACCGGACAGCAGTGCCTCATCCCGGCTGGCCAGGGTGATCACCGCAATATCGCAGAAGGGTGGGAACACCAGTGCCTGTCGCATACGGATTTCCCGGCGGTAAAACTCGCCGTAATCCTGGTTGGCGGCCAGGGTGATGATGTCGCTTGTGGGATTGAATGTCTGGACCACAGCCACACCGGGGGCATCCGCCCGACCGGCCCGGCCGATCACCTGGGTCAGCATAGCGAAGGTGCGCTCCGACGCACGGTAATCGTCCAGATACATAGAACTGTCCGCGTTGATCACGCCCACCAGCGTTACGTCGGGGAAATCGTGTCCCTTGGTCACCATCTGTGTGCCCAGAAGCACGTCCGCTTCGCCCCGTCGGAATTGGGTGAGAAGCTCCTCGTGGGAGAATTTGGACTGGGTAGTGTCCATATCCATACGGATCACCCGCGGTGCGGGATCCAGCTTGTTCATCTCTGCTTCCAGCATCTGCGTGCCGTAGCCGCGGAAATGGAAATGCTCGCTCTTGCAGGCGGGGCATTTCTCCGGCACCCGCGTGCGGTAGCCGCAATAGTGACAGGTGAGCGTGCCGCTGTTGGCGCGGGTTTGGCGGTAGTCCTCCTCCGTTTCGCCGCCGCCCAATGCGCGGAACACGTGATAGGTCAGGGAGACGGAGCAGTTGGGACATTTCAGCGCCTCGCCGCACTTGCGGCAGGAGATGAAGCTGTTGTATCCCCGGCGGTTCAAAAAGACGATGGCCTGTTTTTTATCCGAAACGGTTTCCGTCAGCCGGTCCTTCAGAACATGTCCCAGGGGAGACAGCGTGCCGCCGCCGGCTTCCCCTCGCATATCGGTGACGATCACGTGGGGCAGGGTGGCACGGCCGTACCGCTGCTTCATTTCGATCAGCGAGTATTTGCCGCTTTTCGCTTTGTAATAGCTGTTTACCGAGGGAGTGGCAGATGCCAGCAGCATCAGCGCGTTGTGACGGGCACAGCGGAAGCGTGCCACGTCGTGGGCCAGATAGTTGGGATTGGCATCGGATTTGTAAGTGTGCTCCTGCTCCTCGTCGATGACGATCAGTCCTACGCTCGGAAGAGGCGCAAAGACGGCGGAACGGGTGCCGATCACCACGTCGGCCAGGCCGTCGCGGATCCGTCGCCAGGCATCGTACCGCTCACCGGCGGAGAGGGCGGAGTGGATCACCGCCACCCGCTCGCCGTAGCGTGCCAGGAATATGCCCACCATTTGGGGCGTCAGGGAAATTTCCGGTACCAGAATGATTACACCGCGATTGTCGCAGAGTACCCGATCGATCATGGAGAGGATCACGCGGGTCTTGCCGCTGCCGGTGACGCCGTGCAGAAGCGCCGCCTTGGCCTCTCCGCTTTCGTACAGGGAAGAAAGGGTTTCGTAGGCCGCCGACTGCTCCTCGCTGAGGGGGCTGTCGCCCACGTCGGAGGGAAGCACCTTCTCGGCAAAGGGGTCCCGGAAGGCATCCTCTACCCGTTCGGTGATCTGACCCTTTTTCAGTAAAGACGAAATCTGCACCCGGGTTGTTCCCGTGATAGCCAAAAGATCCTCTTCCAGCATTTCCCCGTTTTGGAGAAGCGTGCGCAGAATGCTCACCTGGGCGGGTGAACGCATTCTACCGATGGATTTTTCCAAGGCATCGGTCTTCTGCAATTCGTCGGCAAGGGTGAAAAAACGCCGTTTTTTCTCAACTCGGTTTTCCCGCATTTCCGTGCAAACGGAAATCAGTCCGTGCTTATGCAGGGATGCGGCCAGCTCGGCACTTTCCGCGCCGAATTCGGTGCGGAGCCGTGCCTGGGATACTCTGTCCCGTGCCGCAATAAAGGAGTAGACAAAGGCCGCCTTGTCACCCAGACGCGACAGCTTTTCCGGGACGTCCTCCGCCCGGGTTGCGCTGTAGTATTCGGTGGTCTTGGAAATGGCGGCGGCAGGCACCGCGGCCCGTACCGCGTCCCCGATCGTGCATAGCGTGTGCTCCTTCAGGAAATCGCACAGAGCCAGCATTTCTTCGTTCAGTGCCGCACCGGAAGACAGAAGGGAAAAAACGGGCTTCACGTTTTCAAAATCGCACTGTTCCCGTACTCCCGTTACAACGGCGGGCACTTTGCGGTTCGCGTTGCCGTAGGGCACACAGACCAGCGTACCGACAGACAGATCGGCACGCAATTCCGGCGGCACGAAATAATCGTACGCTCGGTCTGCGTGATAAGGCACGTCCAGTATATGGACGGAAGCAAACAACTCACTCAATGTACGTATCCTCCATGCGATCACAGTGTGGCTGAAAAAACATACCTGCCGCCGAAAGGGCGGCAGGCAGGATTATCATTCTTCGGCAGATGCCGCCTCAGTCTCCGCCTCGGGCAGCTCTGCACCGATTTCCTCGGCTGCCTCCGCAGTCAGGGGAACGATATCAAACTCACCGTCGTGCAGGCGGTTGATGGCGCACTTTACCGCTTTCTCGTCGCGGTATTCCCGCTTGATCATGGAGATCAGGCTCTTGTCGGTTTCCTTGTTGGCAATCAGCTTTTCCGCATATTCGCGCTGCTTTACGTATTCATCGGTCAGAACACGGGCTGTCTTGGAGGTGGCGATGACCAGCGTATAGCGGTTATATTTTCCGTTTTTGGACAAGTCACTGATGGACGGATAAATCATAATACTTGCACTTTCTCCCGATTCGGGTATGAGATTTGATAAGGTTTTCTGTCGTATGGTTTATTCTTCCCCAAAGAAGCGGGAAGTAACGTGTTTCATGCGGAAAGAGCGGAGATGCTCCGAGTGCAGGATGCCGGCGATATCCTCGGCGCACTGCCGAACCCCGCCGTCCTGATTGACTACGATGTAATCGTATTTTTCGCTGATGATGATTTCCTCCCGTGCCCGACGGAGCCGTGCCAGGATGACCTCATCCGTTTCCGTGCCCCGTCCGCGAAGGCGGGCCTCCAGAACCTCCCCGTCCGGGGGGATCAGCATAACGGTAATGGTGTCGGGGAAGAGCCGCTTCACCTGCATGGCGCCGTCTGCTTCGATCTCCAGGATCAGATCGTGGCCGGCGGCCAGTACCCGTTCCACTTCGGAGCGCAGGGTTCCGTAGTAGTTGCCGCAGTATACGGTGTGTTCCAGGATTTCTCCGTGGGAAAGGGCTTCCTCAAAATCGTCCCGGGACATGAAATAATAATGGACGCCGTCCTCCTCACCGGGGCGGGGAGAGCGGGTGGTAGCGGACACGGACAGTCCCAGATCGGGAAGCATGGAGCGAAGCTCCTTGACAACGGTGCCCTTGCCGCTTCCGGCCGGGCCGGATATAACGATCAGCATGCCTCTGGTTTCTGTATTCATAACTGTCCCTCGCTGTTCTCGTCCGGGAATTCGGCGTTTTGCGCCGATCCGTCAATGCGGGCGGCTATGTTCTCCGGTGGCAAAGCGGACAGAATCACGTGATCGCTGTCGGTGATGATCACCGATTTTGTTTTTTTACCGCAGGTGCAGTCGATGGATCGGCCGTCCTCCCGGCTTTCCGCGATCAGTCGCTTGACGGGAGCGGAGTCCGGTGCGGCCACGGTGATGATCCGCTCGGCAGAGACCAGATTGGAAAATCCTATATTGATAAATTTCATATCTTTACTCGATGTTCTGGATTTGTTCGCGGATCTTTTCCAACTCACACTTCATGTCCACCACAAGGCGGGCAATATCGGCGTTGTTGGCCTTGGATCCGATGGTGTTGGTCTCCCGGTTCATTTCCTGGAGCAAAAAGTCCAGACGGCGGCCCGCCGGTTCGGGACTATTCAGAATATCCTCCAGGCCGTTGAAGTGGGAATTCAGACGAACCAGTTCTTCATCGATGGCGGCGCGGTCGGCAAAGATGGCCACCTCGGTAAGTATCCTCTGCTCATCGATCTGAATGGAATGATCGTCCAGCATCTTGTGGATGCGCGCATCCAGTTTGTCCCTGTGGCCTGCGATGTCGGCCTCGGACAGGGCCTTGACCCGTGCGGCACATTCCTTGATCTTCTCCGCTTTCGCAAGAATATCACGGCGGAGATTCTCACCCTCCCGCTCACGGGCAGAGAGGAATACGTCGACGGCGGCGCCGAGAACGGAACGAACGTCCTCCCAATCCTTCTCCAGATCGTCCTCTGCCTTTTTGGTGATGAACAGATCCCGGTTGGCGGCTACCCGCATCACGGAAATGTCATCTTTCAGGGAAAACTCGTCCCGCAACTCCTCCAGTGCACGGAGATAGGAGGCTGCGAGAGCCCGATCCAGCGAGATCTCAATGCCCTCCTGCTGCAGCACGTCTACACTGACGTATACCTCCAGCTTGCCGCGGACGATGCCGCGTTCTGCCAGGTACGCCTTGATCTTTTCCTCAAGGAAAGAGTACATACGGGGCAATCGAACGGTGCAGTCCAGGAAACGGCTGTTGACGCTCTTCAATTCAACGGTAATATCTTTGGTTCCGCATCCGGACAGCGCCCGCGCGCGGCCGAAAGCGGTCATACTTCTCAGCATGGATAAGTCTCCTTTTTGCGCATCACCTGCGCATACCTATAGATACTATTATTATACTCCGTTTTGGCGGGATTTGTCAACTTTTTCTTAACAATTTGGCCATCAAACAAGGCAAAAAATAAACAAATCCGTCCACAAAGCAAAGAAAAGGGGCGAGTGCGTTTCCGCATCGCCCCTTTTGGGTGTCGGCTTCAGTCTTTCAGACTTTGGATCTTCAAACGACGGCGCAGCTTTACCAGATAAAAAGTGATAAACACCGTCAGTACAATATCGAACAGAATAAACAGTACATTGTTGAACAGAAGGACTCCCCAGCTGAGGGAGAAGTCAGGCCCCGTCATCCCGAAAAGCTCCCGGGCAATCAGAAGAAAGAGGATTTGCACCCCGTTGAAGGCGACCAGCTTTCCCGCCCAGGAAAGGAGAGGGCGAAGCCGCTCCAGCGTGGATTTTACGATAGGATACATCCCGCCCATCAGATACAGCAGGGCGGCCAGCTTGTTGGGAAGAAGGAGCAGGGAAAGCAGGGCTGTGACGCCCCAGATCAGCCAGGCCCACCGTTTTCCCATCTCGATTACCGCAAAGGCGATCAGGAAGGAAGCGATCATGATCATGGAAAGATCCATCACCTCAATGAGCGAGCCAACGGACAGACAGATCACGCCCAAAGCGGAAAGAATTCCGCAGGCGGAGATGCGACGTGTCTGCTTGGAAACACCGTTTTTTCTCATGATACTACCTCAGCAGCAGCGGATCAGATCGCCGCCGCAGCATTCGCACAGGCAGTCGGCGCAGATAAGGGAGGTACAGCAGTCCGTACCGGAGCAGGTGTTGCCGTAGGAGGCGGTGCGGTAGGGACTGTCGTAGCCCGAGGCCGTGGCCCGCATGCGCTGCTTCATCTGGCGGTATTCCATATTGGTGGGATCCAGATAGCAGGCGGTCTCCACGTACTTTTGTGCGTCGAAATAGTAGCCGCGCTGCATCATCACGCATCCCTTGAGGAAGTTCCATTCGGCTCCGCGCTGGGAGGCGGGAACGGCATCCAGAAGAATCTCCGCATCGGAATACCGTCCTTCGTTGATCCGGTACCGGATCTCGGCGTAATTGCCCGAGGTGTATCCGCCCGACGAGGTGCCGGAATGGGTACCCCCATTGCCGGAGGCACGCATCTTTGTGATGAGATCGTAGGCCTCGTTGACCTCTTTCATTTTCTCCTCGGCCACGTCGGCGAGATCACTGCCGGCGTAGTTATCGGGATGGTATTTTCTTGCCAGTGCCCGGTATGCTTTTTTGATCTCCTCGTCCGTTGCATCCCGGGATACGCCCAGTATTGTATAGGGATCCTTCATATATGTCCTTTGCCCGAAGGCAGCCTTTCTGTTATAGTGATTCGTCGATGGCCAGTACCCGGCGGAGCTCCGCCGGCATGCCCAGATACACCGTGTTTTTCACGATGCCCTCCACCTCACTCCCTGTGCGGGTGAAGTCCATCAGCTCGATGGCGGCGCTGAGCCGCCCCAGATCGTTCAAAGCGGCGATATAAAGATCCTGCGCCGTTTTTTCGTCGATGCGGACCGCGGTTTTCGTATTTCCCGCCCGATCGGTGAATTCCCGCTTTACAAGGATTTCCTTGCCGTACCGGCGAAGGATGGGATTATAGCGATTTTTCTCTCCGTCCTCGGGCGCATCGTCCGCCGCGTCGGTGACGTAAATGAACCGTCCCACGGCACGTCCGACCTCCCGGGCGATCCGTGCATCGGTGTCCGTCAGCCCGTAGGCGAAGATGTGGGACAGAAGCTGCCCGAAGCATTCGGCGGTTTCATCGATGGAGTCGGATTCCGCTTTTTCCAGTTTTCGCAGATCGCTGAGCGCAGCGGCGATGGCTTTCTCCAATTCCGGGAGATTGCCTGCTTTTTTCCGCATACCGGCCGCCGCAGGCTTGAGCGATTGGGCGGCCAGACGGCGCGCCCCCGATTCATCGGCCAGATCGTCTTCCAGTTTGGCATACGTCAGATAGGCAGCTGCCCGGGCGCAATAGGCAAAGGTGTCGTTATCCTCCGCCATCTTCCGCCGCTTGATGGGATGCATCATGCACCGTCGGGGCTGCGGATCGAATTTTTCACCCGCAATAGCCGCCCGGAAAGCGGCAAGAAAGACGAAATCGTAGCTGAGCGTCATGCAGGACGCGCATCCGGTGTGTCGGCCCATAGCCCGGCAAAGACCGCAGTAAACGGCGCGGAACATCTCGTTTTCCCGCACTTTCATCTCATCGACCAACGGTCGTATATAGCCGAACATATACTCACACCACACTTTTATCCAGTCATATATATACTATCGTATTAAAAAACGGCTCCAATTACAATAAACATTCTGTAAATTAAAAAACAACAAAAATCGGTTTTCGGGGAAATATTCCGGTTCGCTTGATGAAATGCGAAAAAATCGAAAAAAGTGCTTGACAAAGGAGGGGAAGTGTGATATTATATTTGGGCGACATTGGAACACCGATGCGGGTGTAGTTCAGTGGTAGAACTCCAGCCTTCCAAGCTGGCCATGTGGGTTCGATTCCCATCACCCGCTCCAATCCTTATCCGAGAGGGATAGGAGCTTCCTTTTGTACCTTTAGCTCAGCTGGATAGAGCAACTGCCTTCTAAGCAGTAGGTCGAGGGTTCGAGTCCCCCAAGGTACGCCATACGGTGGGTGTAGCTCAGTTGGTTAGAGCGTCAGGTTGTGGCCCTGAAGGTCGTGGGTTCGACTCCCATCACTCACCCCATACGAAAAAGGACAGGTTTTGACCTGTCCTTTTGTTTTGTCAATATAACATTTTCGCAAAAAAAGACTGCCTGCCTTGCGGCAAGCAGTCTTTTTCATTTAGAACGAAGTCCGTTTCTTTCTCTGTTTCTTGAAGGCATTGATGCCGATGGTGAGGGCAATACAGATTCCCATAAACACCGGCGTCATCCAGGGGCTGGATACACCGGAGGAGAGAATGTCCGTCCACAAGCTGTCCAGGAGGGACGTGGTGGCAGGGGGCAGGGCGGTGAACGCCTCGGCCTTGCTCAGAACCTCGTCGCTGGGATAGGTGACGGATGTCTGCGTTTCCTCGTCCAGATAGGTGAATGCCTCGGTGTGCGGCGTTGCATAGCCAACGTATTCCGTATTCTTCAAAGCTACCAGCGTTTCGCACATATAGTTGATGAACAGCTCTGCCGCTTCCTTGTTTTTGGAATTGGCGGGAATACACATGGAGTCAATAAACAGATTGGTTCCCTCCACGGGAACGGCAAAAGCCAAATCCGGATTGTCCTGCATCATAACGATGGCGTCACCTGCATAATAAGGAGCCAGAGCCGCCTCGCCGCCGATCATTTTGTCGAAGATCTCATCCATGACGTAGGCCTGCACGATGGGCTTTTGGTCCACCAAAGTGTGGGCAGCACTGCGGATTTCTTCCTCATTTGTGGTGTTGAAGGAGTATCCCAGCCGTTTCAGTGCGATACCTACGGTGTCGCGGGAGTTCTGGAACATCAGGATATTGTTGGCATACTTTTCATTCCACAGAATATCCCATGTATGCACGTCATCTTCCGGATCCACCAGGGTAGTGTTGTAGATGATGCCCACGATACCCCACAGGTAGGGGACAGAGTATGTCGCCGCCTGGGAGGACGTAGCTACGCGCAGATCCTCACGGATATACTGTACGTTGGGAATGTTGTCGTAGTTCAGCTTGGCCAGCATACCCTCATTGATCATACGGGATACCATATAGTCTGAGGGGATGATCACGTCGTACTGACTGCCGCCGCCCATCTTTAATTTGGCGTACAGCTCTTCATTGGTGGAGAAGGTGGAATAGACCACGTCAATACCGGTCAGTTTTTCAAATTCAGCGACGGTATCGAAGGCGCCGTCCTCGCCGTCGTCCACGGAGATGTATTCACCCCAGTTGTAGACGTTCAAAGTGATACCCTGATCCCGGAACTTGTTCCAATCCACCGCGTCGGAGTAGTCGATATCGAAACCGCTTTCCGTAGCAAAGGACAGGGGAGTGGCGGAAAGAATCAAAATCGAAAGAAGCAAAAGAGCAACAAACCGTTTCATCGTCTTGCCTCCTTCTCATGCTTTTTGATGTCCACAATGTTCACGATCAGAAGAATGGTCAGTACCACCACAAAGATAATAGCGGAGAGGGCGTTGACCTCGGGGCTGACCTTCCGTCGGGTCATAGAGAAGATGGTGATAGACAGAGTCTGCGCGCTGGCGCCGTGGGTAAAATAGCTGATGACGAAGTCATCGATGGAGTAGGTGAGGGACATGAGAAATCCGGAGAGAATACCGGGCATGATCTCGGGAACCATCACCTTACTGAACACCTGCAGCTGATTGCAGCCCAGATCCGCCGCTGCCTCGCAGAGATTCCGGTTCATCTGCCGTAGTTTCGGCATAACGTTCAGAATTACATAAGGCACGCAGAAGGTGATATGGGAGAGGATCAGGGTGGCGAAACCGAACTCCATCTTCAAAAATACGAAGAGGAGCATCAGGGATACACCGGTGACGATCTCCGGGTTCACGTTGGGAATCAGGGTGATGTTCATGATGAACTTGCGGGCAACGCTGTTCATGTTGTAGATGCCGATGGCGGCGGCTGTGCCGAGAATGGTGGCCACCACCGAGGCGATCAGTGCCACGACCAGCGTGTTGAGCAGGCTGGTCATGATCGTTTCGTTATGGAACAGCTTGGCGTACCAGTCCAGAGTAAAGCCGGTCCAGACGGTACGGCTCTTGGACGCATTGAAGGAGTTGACGATCAGAACGCCGATGGGAATGTACAAAAACAGGAAGATGATCGACGTGTAGATCTTGGAAAAAGTAAGTTTTTTCATCACATCAGCACCCCTTCCGTGTCCTCGTCATCGAGGGAATTGGTGATGCTCATGCAGAGCAGAATGAATACCATCAGTACGATGGACATAGCCGCACCCAGATTGGGATTGTAGGCGTTGCCCAGGAACTGCAGATCGATCAGGTCACCGATCAGCATATTCGTGCCGCCGCCCAGCATACGGGAGATAATAAAGGTGCTGACTGCGGGAACGAATACCATGGTGATGCCGGAGGCGATGCCCGGCGTGGAGAGGGGAAGAACTACCTTGGTCACCACGCGGATGGAGCCTGCGCCCAGATCCTGTGCCGCTTCAATGGTGCGGTCGTCGATCTTGGTCATTACGGAATAGAGGGGCATAATCATAAAGGGAAGATAGTTATACACCATACCCAGCACCACGGCGCCGGGGGTGTTGATCATCTGGAAGGGGCCCAGGCCGAACAGACCGAAGAACTGGTTGATCAGACCGTTTTTCTCCAGAAGCGTCATCCACGCATAGGTGCGCAGAAGGAAGTTCATCCACATGGGAAGCATAACCAGCATCAGCATCATCTTCTGCCGGCTGAAATGGAGTCGGGAGATATAATATGCCACGGGATAGGCCAGAATCAGGCAGATCACGGTGGCGATGAGTGCCAGCCAGATGGAGTTGAGCAAGGTGGACATATAATTGCTGACTTCCAGGATGTGTTGCATGGTGAACACGGTCTTTTCCGTCAGCATGCCCTCGGGAAGATTGCCGTCTTCATCGGCGTACTCTTCTTTGATTGCCCAAATCTCCTCGGGGGTAAGAATATTACCGTCCGCATCTTCGGTAACGGTGGTGGTGAAAGCGAATACCGCGATCAGCGCCAGCGGAACGATGATAAAGATCGCCATCCACAGAAGGTATGGGGAGGCGGCCCATTTCACTTGTTTATTCAATGATTGCTCCGTTTCCCCGCCGGAATTGAGAAATAACTTGTCCGAGCCGGACGGGCCGGCTCGCGCAGGTACAAATACGGCGGATACTGTACTCTGCCGCGCGGATATCAGTGGGTATCCGCAGAATCATCCGGGGTGCGTACCGTCTCCTGAGGAGCGGGTGCATCTTCCGGGTCACGGTGCATAATGTGGATATCCTGGGGGGTAAAGGTCATACCCACCACGCTGCCCACCTCGGGGGCTTTGGTGGAGTGGATGATCCAGTCTACCGAGCAGGCTTCCACAATAATTTCGTAATGAACGCCCTTGAAGGTCACGCGGCGTACCACGCCGTTGATGGTTTCCTCCTGGGCCTCCACGATGGAGATGTCCTCGGGACGGATAACCACGTTGACGGGCTCCATGGGAGCGAAGCCGCTGTCCACACAGGCAAAATTGTTGCCGGCAAATTCCGCCAGGAAATCCCGGTGCATAATGCCGGGGAGAATGTTGGATTCGCCGATAAAGGTGGCAACGAACGTATTGACGGGTTCGTTGTATATATCCTGAGGCGTGCCGATCTGCTGAATGATACCGCCGTTCATAACGACGACCGTATCACTCATAGTGAGGGCTTCCTCCTGATCGTGAGTTACGTAAACGAAGGTGATACCGGTCCGCTGCTGCAGAGCCTTCAATTCCGTCTGCATTTCCTTACGCAGCTTCAGATCGAGAGCGCCCAGGGGCTCGTCCAGAAGGAGAACCCGGGGATTGCTGATCAAAGCACGGGCGATGGCTACTCGCTGCTGCTGACCGCCGGAGAGATAGTTTACGCTTCGTTTTTCAAAACCGCTGAGGTTCACCAAATCCAGCATTTCGGCTACGCGCATGCTGACTTCCCGCTCGGGCGTTTTTTTCAGGCGCAAAGCAAAAGCCACATTCTCATACACGTTCAAATGCGGAAACAGTGCGTATTTCTGAAAAACCGTGTTTACCTGGCGCTTGTGCGGGGGCACGTCATTGATTCGAACGCCGTCGAAGAACACGTCGCCGGAATCGGGGGTAGCGAAACCGCCGATAATACGGAGGGTTGTGGTTTTACCGCAACCGGAGGGACCGAGCAGTGTCATGAATTCGTTGTCATGTACATCCAGATTGATGCTTCTCAGCACCGGCTCGCCGTTGAACTCCTTGACGATGTTCTTCAGCTCAACCAGCTTATTTTTTTCCATTGCTTTCCTCGTGCTTTCTAAAAACTTGATTCTCCTGTGAAGAATCGGATTCATTGTATCATACCGCACATAATTTTGCAATACGTTGGGGGGCTCTGCTGTAAATTTTTTCGGGATTTTTGCATTTTTATGGGCAAAAGTGCCGTTTTGCCCCCGTCAGCCCCCGGCGATCTTCGTCAAAAGACACACAGAAATAAAGAAAAGCGACAGATTGCCGCCGCATCGGATCTGAACGGCCGCCGCACACATCCATAAGCCTACGGTGCATATGCGGGACAGGATTCCGCCGACTCTTATGCCCTGTATCGGCCCCAGCAAAGATACGAGCAGATTGTTCGTTATCACGCCTCCGTCCAGGCGGCGGATGGGGAGAAGATTGAAGAGCGAAAGCGACAGACAGGCAGCACCGAACAGCGCCCGACTCCGGGAGCATTCGCCGGGCAGACAGACAAGGAATCCCGCCAGATTCATAAGCGGCCCTGCCGCGGCGATCCATATCTCCCGGGCGTAAGACAGGGAGGAGGGGTCGTAGCCGATGACGGCACCGGTCACAGTGGTGCGGACGAAGCGGATCGGTACACGAAGGAGACGGCAGGCCAAAAGATGACCGCTCTCGTGCAAAAGAGCGGCCAGCAGAAAGGGAAGGGAGTCCCGCAGTCCGTTGAGCAGCGTGAGGACTGCGGCGAATACGATTCCTTCCATCACGGATCGGTTTCGCCGATCAGCGTGTGAAAGGCATCCCGCAAATAATCGCCGAAGGACCACTTCCGGTCCACAAACTCCCGATAGCCGGCTTCGCTTTTATCCTCAAAGGATCCTACCGGCACCGCATCGGGCGGAAAATAGTGATCGATGCCCAACGCATCCGAAAGGGCGACGTGCTCCCGCACAAAGGCCTGTACGGCGGCCTCCGCCATTTCCGGCGGATAGGCAGGCATCTTGTGATCGCTCCCCACTGCCACAAGGAAAAACACGGCACACAAAATGCCTCCCGCGATCAGCACACCCGGTGCCCCGGCTGTGCGCACCGGATCATTCACAGACAACGGCGTTTTTCTGCCCCAACGCATAAAAATCCCTCCGCATTGTTATTCCATATATTATATGGAGGCGGAGGGATACTATGCCTTGTGAGGATTATTCGATTACGTATTCTCCGTCACCCAGTACGGTGAGAGCGGAGGAGTAGAAACGACTCAGCGCGGTGATCAGATACTCCGTGTCCTTGGCGCCTGCCGTTTCGTAGGAGGAGTGCATAGCCAATTGCGCCAGACCGATGTCCACCGCGTTGAGGGACACCTGCGTGGTGGCGATGTTGCCCAAGGTAGAGCCGCCGGCCATATCGGAGCGGTTGACGAAATACTGTACCGGTACTCCCGCAGCTTCGCAAACGGATGCGAAGATGGCCTGGGATACGGCGTCGGTGGTGTACCGTTGGTTGGCGTTGTGCTTGATTACGATGCCCCCGTTCATCTTGGGACGGTGGTGCGCGTCCGCAAATTCGGGGTGATTGGGATGGACGGCGTGGGCATTATCCGCGGACACCAGGAAGCTGTGGGAAACGGCAGGGATGTATTCCATCTCCAAGGCATCGGATACCCGTGCCAGTACGTCGTACAGGAAGGTGGAGCCGGCACCCTGCTTGGTCTGGCTGCCCACTTCCTCGTTATCCAGAACGGCCAGTACGGGGATGGCATCCTTCACTTCCGCGGCAAGAAATGCTTCCAGGGAAGCGAACGCACACTGCAGATCGTCCAGACGGGGGGCGGAGATGAATTCCTCCTCAGCACCCCATACGGAGGCGGGAGTGCGGTTGTACAGATACAGATCGGAGGCGATGATGTCCTCTTCCTTCACGCCTGCGGCGTCCGCTACGATTTTCTTAAAGGAGCCCTTCACGGCGGTGGTGCCCATCAGGGGGAACATATCCACGTTGGCGTTATAACTCATATTATCGTTGGCGCCCCGCATCATGTGGATAGCCACGTTGGGAATAAGAAGCAGATCCCGATCCACGCACACCGTGCGGGAGACGATCTTGCCCTCCTGCTTCGCCACCACGCGGCCGGCAACGGAGAGCGGCCGATCCAGCCAGGTGGAGCAGAGCATACCGCCGTATCTTTCCGTGTTCAGCCGTACGTACATGCCGGCGCTTTCTCCCTCCGCATGCTCCTTGATCTTAAAGGTGGGGCTGTCGCTGTGGGAGGCGCAGATCATAAATCCGCGGGCCAGCGCGGAGGGGACGGTGAAGGCGATAACGGAGGACTGATTCCGCGTTACGTAGTATTTTCCACCCGGAAATACGGTCCATGAGGTGCTCTCCGGCAAGGCGATATATCCGTTTTTCTCCAGACGGCGGGTGATTTCCTCCACGGCGTGGAAGCTGCTGGGGGAACGGCGCAGAAAATCGATCAGCTTTTCATTTACATTCATAATAAATCTCCTGAATGGCAATGCAATATTCTGTATTGATTGTACCGCACGCGGAGCGCTTTGTCAAGCGATGGGGAGAACATCACACAAGCTCGGACAGAATGCCGGGCGCGTCCTCGCAGAAGCATCGGCCGTATTCCAGTATGTAGGGGATCTCCCGGGATTTGCACCTTCGGCCCTCGTATTCCGTCAGGACGGGGGCATCCTCGGACAAGATCAGAAAATATTCCTTTTTCCCCCGATCCGTGAAGGCCCGGGCGGTGCCGCTGAAATCTCCCCGCAGCCGGCGGCTTGCCATCAGAAGATGGGATAGGGAAGAGAATACGTAGGCGTACTCCTTGGGGACGGGCTCTCTTTTTGGCGGTGCCTGCGCCGGCTTCTCTCCCTCCTTTTTCCCTGTGCCCAATTTGGTGACAAACATCTCGCATCCTCCCGCTTTGCCGGGATACAGCTGGACGAATATCTTATCCTTTCCCGTGTCAAAGCCTGTCTGTGCCCGTGCATCGTCCAGAATGCACCGGAACGCCCGCCTGGTGGGACCGCTGTCGCTGTCCATCGTGTCGCAATCCAGATTGTAGTGGCGCATATCGTCGGCGGTGAGCATCACCTTCAGCTTGTTTTCGCTGATCACTATCAGTTCCATTGTATATATACCGCTGTGCGGCATCTCCTTTCCCTCGATTCTCAGAGGCTTACTATCATTATAGTCTCACCCCGTCGGATTGGGTACCCCAAAACTTTTGGTAAAACAGTGGAGAACCGACTGAGGCATCCTTTTTCTTCCGTTTTGCACACCGTTTTGCCCGTTTTTATTGAATAAATGGAGTATTTTATCTCCAAAAGAAAAAAGTACTTTTCTTTTGTTTCTTTTTATAGTATAATGTTTTGCGTGTTTTCGTATCCAAAACAATCCGTACGAGGTTTTTTATGACGAATCGATTCAAACAGTGGGGCTCGGCCTTGCTGCTTCTTCTGACTGCCGTTATCTGGGGCGTTGCTTTTGTGGCACAGAGTGTGGGCGGCGACAGCGTAGGCGCCTTTACGTTTTTGGCCAGCCGTTCATTTATTGCGGGATTTGCTCTGTTGCCCGTGATTGCTTTCCGAAGCCGCCGATCCGCCGCAACGGAAGAGACACCTGCTTCCCGACGTACGCTTTGGCTGGGCGGTATTCTGTGCGGTACCGCGCTGATGATTGCCAGCGCGTTTCAGCAGATCGGTATAGGGGATCCCAATACCACTGTGGGAAAAGCCGGCTTTATCACCGCGCTGTACATCGTGATCGTTCCTCTGGCCGGACTTTTTTTGAAAAAGAAGATTCCGCTTACCGTGTGGCTTGGTGTGGCGTTGGCTACCTTCGGCATGTATCTGCTTTGCATCCGTGACGGATTCACCATCTCCTACGGAGACTTTTTGGTGCTGATCTGCGCCCTTTGCTTTTCCGTTCAGATACTTCTCGTTGATTATTTCTCTCCGAAGACTGATGGTGTGAAGCTGGCCTGCCTGGAGTTTTTCACCTGCGGCGTTCTGTCCGCTGTGATGATGTTCATCATCGAAGCACCTACCTGGGCGTCTGTTCTCGATGCCTGGCTGCCGATTCTGTATGCGGGACTTTTCTCCAGCGCTATCGGTTATACCCTGCAAATCGTCGCCCAGAAGAACGTACCGCCTACCGCGGCCTCCCTTCTGATGAGCCTGGAATCCGTGTTTTCCGTTTTGGCGGGATGGGTGATTTTGAATCAGGCTATGACGGGCAGAGAACTGATCGGATGCGTGCTTGTTTTTGCGGCCGTGCTCCTGGCACAGATCCCCGTTTCCGCCTTCCGGAAATTACTGAAAAAATAATTTCAAAAAAATGAAAATAACCCCTTGACAATCCGGGTGCGCCGTGCTATAATGTACAAGCGCTTTAAGGAGCGCACCCAATACGCGGGCATGGCGGAATTGGCAGACGCGCTAGATTCAGGTTCTAGTCGAAGCAATTCGGTGGAGGTTCAAGTCCTCTTGCCCGCACCAAATCAAAAACACCATCCAAATGGATGGTGTTTTTGATTTCTAAGGAGAGGACTTGAAGGCCGCGTGTTAGGAAAGCGTCCGGGGGACGGTTTCCCCGCGGCACCGCTCCGGCCCGCAGGCCGGGCAAGTCCTCTTGCCCGCACCTTGACATTTGTCTGGAAATCAATACAATATTTATATACTGTCACTATAGGTGTAGGATTATGTACAATTCCAAAGACCACAGAGAAGCGCTTACTCGCGCAGCCATTGGACGAAAACTAAAAAGGGATGCAACGGCCGGCCTCTGGGGGTTATTGCTTCTGATCCCTTTGACTATGCTGGTCATAGGGGCGATCTATTTTGAACTTACGGTGTTTTTCGGCAAGCGAGTGATTTTTTATGTTCTTGCGGCTGTGATGGCGGCGTTCTTTCTTGCAAAACTTGGGAGCATTATCTATGATAGTGTCCGCACCATCCTTGCAGTAAATGCGGGAGAGTTCAGCGTTAGCGAGGGTATATTCTGTCATTTGGAAATCCGGGAGCTGCCGTGGCGTCATAAAACCAGGAGTCATCGTTTTGATTATATCTTTTCCTTTGCCAGCGGAAAGACCTATGTCGCAGGCAATATGGAGAATCCGCGAACCCGCCTGGAATATGCGGTGCAATTCTCCAAAGAGGGCGAAAAATTCTATCTTATCACGATGGACTACAACCCGGATAAAATTCTGTATATCTACCCCGGCGTCCTGTTCCGCTATGAGAATCGGTAAGGGAAAGCCAGCGAACACCCAGAAAAGGATCACCGCAAGGTGGTCCTTTTTGCTTTTTTTGATGCGCTTTCCCGTGTTTCATCAAGATGAAGTCAATTTCTTTGTGCCAAATTGCCAACTCACGGCCAATTTTATCCGCCGATCCTGTCGTATCTTCCAAAATCCAGAAAATTTTCAAAAAGTACTTTACAACTTTAGTGTGGTGAAGTATAATAGGTGCATCCAAAACACATCGGCACCGCCGAACCCCCGAAAGGAAAGATAATCATGAAAAAGTTTTTTGCAATCGTATTGGCCGCCCTGATGCTCCTGCCTTGCTTTGCAGGCTGCACCGAAACAGAAGAGAAGACCGTAGTGGTGGGCTACACCGTCTACGCGCCTATGAATTACTTTGATGACAATAACAAGCTCATCGGATTTGATACGGAATTGGCCGAGGCCGTCTTTGGCAATCTGGGCTACAAGGTGATCTTCCAGGAAATCGACTGGAACCAGAAGTACACCGACCTCAATTCCGGCGCCATTGATTGTGTGTGGAACGGATTCACCTGCAACACCGCCGATGATGACGGCATCCTCCGTGCCGAGAAGGTGGACTTCTCCTACAACTACATGGAGAACCGCCAGGTGATCGTAGTACGTGCGGATTCCGAAATCAAAACCGCCGCCGATCTTTCCGGTAAGCAGGGTGCTGCGGAGAGCGGTTCCGCCGGCGAGACTTATGGTAACTCCTTTGAGGGAGCTGTTATCAAGGGATTCAACTACCAGACCGATTGCCTCTTTGAGGTCAATGCAGGCACCGTTGATTTTGCTGTGCTGGACGCTCAGCTGGCAAGAAGCTACTGCGGCAAGGGTGACTATGCTAATCTGACCATCGTGGACGCGCTGTCCAGCGACGTGGAATTCTACGCCATCGGCTTCAAGAAGGGAAGCGATCTGACCGCTCAGGTCAATGCCCAGCTGGTGAAGCTGGCTGAGGACGGCACCATCGCCGCCCTGGCTGAGAAATACGGCGTGGCCAACACCGCCATCACGGATTTCTCTTCTCAGAAGTAATACCGTATACATATCGCACAGGGCGGCAGAATCTGCTGCCCCTGTGCTGCGTTATCACAGTTTGATTCAATGGGAGAGTCTGTTATGTCCTTTTGGGAAGTTACTTTGTTTCTTTGGGATGGATTTCTCATCTCTTTGCTGATCTTCGCCGTCACACTTTTGTGCGGCGTGCCGCTGGGTCTGCCCATCGCCTTTTGCTCTATGAGCAAAATCAAGCCGCTTAGAGCGGTTTCCAAGGTATTTGTGTGGATCATCCGCGGTGTGCCGCTGATGCTGCAGATCTTTATCATCTATTACGTGCCCGGATTGCTGTTCAACACCCCCATCTTCAGCCAGGTGGACCGCTATTTCTTTATCAACTACGGCATTTCCGATGCGGGACGGATTACCGCCGTGCTCATTGCCTTCTCCATCAACTACGCCTGCTATTTTTCCGAGATCTACCGAGGCGGTATTGAGAGCATATCCCGCGGACAGTACGAGGCAGGTTACGTGCTGGGACTGACTAAGGGACAGATATTTCGGAACATCATCCTTAAGCAAGTGATCCAGCGCATCGTTCCTCCCATGTCCAATGAGATCATCACACTCATCAAGGACACGGCCCTGGCGAACTGTATCATCGTGTGTGAAATCATCAAGCAGGCAAAGGAATTGGCTGCCACCAAGGCAATGGTGTGGCCGCTGTTCTACACCGGCGTGTTCTATTTGATCTTTGTAGGAATCCTGACCGTTATTTTGGGAAAAGTCGAAAAGAAACTCAGTTATTTCAGGAGTTGAGATGGAAGCGTTAAAGGTAATCGATATACAAAAGAATTTTGGGGGAACCCAGGTACTGAAGGGAATCAATTTCTCCCTGGAAAAGGGGCAGGTCTTGGCGATCATCGGCTCCTCCGGCAGCGGCAAGACCACGCTTTTGCGGTGTCTGAATTTTCTGGAGACGCCGGATAGCGGATCTATCACTGTGGGAGATACGCTGCTGTATGACAGCGCCGATGCTGCCACCCTCAGCGATGAGGCAATCCGCCAGAATCGCCTCCGCTTTGGTTTGGTGTTTCAGAATTTCAATCTGTTTCCCCAGTACACGGCACTGGAAAACGTGACGCTGGCCCCCACGCTGTTGAAAAAAGGGACTCCTGCCCAGATCCGGGATCAGGCAGTCTCTCTTTTGGCGCGTGTGGGCTTGGGTGAGAAGATGGATAATTATCCCTATCAGCTCTCCGGCGGTCAGCAGCAGAGAATTGCCATCGCCCGCGCGCTGGCGCTGGAGCCGGAGGTTTTGTGCTTTGACGAGCCCACCAGCGCCTTGGATCCGGAATTGACCGGGGAGGTTCTGCGGGTAATCCGGGGACTGAAAAACGGAAATAATACTATGATTGTGGTCACGCATGAAATGGAATTTGCAAAAAGTGTGGCAGATGTGGTAATATATATGTCAGACGGTGTCATTGAGGAGATGGGACCGCCGGAGCAGATATTCAATCATCCTCAAAGTCCCAAGACCCGTGCGTTTTTGTATGGCGCGGAGAATGAAGAGAGGAGGCTCACTTGATGAAACAGAACGAGGAAAAGATCGAGGCGTTGTTTCAGTTGATCCTGACATTGGATAATATGGAGGATTGCCGGGCGCTCTTTGACGATCTTTGCACCCGTAAGGAAGTGGACAATATGGCAGAACGCCTGCACGCAGCCAAGCTGCTGATGGAAGGCAAAACCTATAACCAGGTTATTGAGCAGACGGATATTTCCTCTGCTACTCTGAGTCGGGTATCCCGCTGTGTGCAGTACGGCGGCGGCTACGCCAAACTGCTGAAGCAGAAAGAGTAACCTTTCTCGCATAAAAAACATAAATAAAAAAACAGGGACTACCGCGGTAGTCCCTGTTTTGACTTGTTACTCGTCAATTCCCAGATACGCGCAGAGCAGGGCGAAGGTATTCTTCACGCCCTCCACGTGGGAGCGCTCATAGCCGTGGGAGGCATATACGCCGGGGCCGATGAGGGCGGCCTTTACGTCGAAGGTGCGAAGTGCGGTGGAGCAATCGGAGGAGTACATGGGATATACGTCCACCGCGTGATCGATGCCTTTTTCCTCCGCCAATGCGATCAGACGGTTGGTCATCTCGAAGTTGTAGGGACCGCTGGCGTCCTTGGCACAGATGGATACCTGCTTCTCCGTGCATCCGATGCCGTCACCTACGCAGCCCATATCGATGCCCAGCATTTCCGTTACGCCGTCCGGCATGGTGGCGGAGCCGCCGTGTCCCGTTTCTTCGTATACGGTAAAGTGAACCCATACCTGACGCTTGGGCGTAATGCCGGCTTCTTTCAGATGCTTGGCCAGTCCCAGAACGATTGCCACGCTCAGCTTGTCGTCCAAAAAACGGCTCTTGATATAGCCGGATTCCGTGATGGTAGTGCGGGGATCGGGGCAAACGAAGCAGCCCGTACCGATGCCCAGGGCCTTTACGTCATCGACGGAGCGGACGTCTTCGTCCAGCACGCATTCCACCGTGTCGAAATTGCGGGGAGCCGTCTTATAATCCGGATTTACGTGAACGGAGGGGTTGATCAGCTGGATGGTGCCGGGGACGGTTTTGCCCGTGCGGGTGTAGACCAGCACGTTTTCCGCCTCCGTATTGGTGGCGCAAAGGCTCAGTGGAGCCAGCTTCAGGCGTCCGTTGCCCTTAACCTGAGCAACCACAGCGCCCAATGTGTCAATATGTACGGAGAGGAGAATGCCGTTGCTCTCATCCTCGCCGCCGAGACAGCAGAGCACGCCGCCTTTTTTGGTGAAGGTGGGCTCGTATCCCATCTCTGTAAGAAGCCCGGAGACGTAAGCGGCGGCCCGATCGGTAAAGCCGGTGGGGGAGTCGATTGCGAGAACGCCCCGCAGGGCGTGCAGTGTGTAGTCAAGAATTTTCTGTTCCATAAACGTGTCCTTCCTTTTGGAATCGTATTACCTATATTATACCGCGCCCGCGGAAAATGTCAATCGATCGGGAAAATATCGCGCCGTCCCTTGACAGGGCGGGCGCGGGATATATATAATGAGAGTATACATACGCAAGGAGAGAAGAGAAATGAGCGATTTGGTTATCGGCGGCCGATACCGTCACTATAAAGGAAACGAATATACCGTCCTGGGCATAGCCCGCCACAGCGAAACCTTGGAGGAAATGGTCGTCTATCGCGCAGAGTACGGTGAGCGTGGCATTTGGGTGCTGCCCAAGGACATGTTTCTCGAGACCGTATGTGTGAACGGAGAAACGGTTTCCCGCTTTGCCTATATCGGTGAATAAACAAGCTTGCCCGGATTTTGTATACACTTGGCGAAATCCGGGTGATTTTTTATAAATATACGGAAAAATCTTGACAAAACAGGGCGAATATGGTAGTATAACTCATAGTTTATTCGAAAAAATCTATAATTATTCGGAGACAGTTATGACAAAGAAACGTAGTTTATCGCTCGTTGCGATCCTTACCGTTATGGTCCTGATTTCCGTGATCCCTGTCTTTGCCGCCGACGGCGAAGCAACCGGATTCAACTTTGCGGGAACTTTTTGGGCCCTGGTTCCCCCGATCATTGCCATCGGTCTGGCACTGATCACCAAAGAGGTATACTCCTCGCTGTTTATCGGTATTCTGGCCGGCGGTCTTCTGGCCACTTCCTTTAAGCCCTCCGCTACGCTGGATACTATCGTCAGCGACGGATTTATGTCCTCCGTGTCCGATTTGGCCGGTATCTTTATCTTCCTTGTTATCCTGGGCATTATGGTTGCCCTGATCAACAAGACCGGCGGTGCGGCGGCTTTCGGTAAATGGGCGCAGAAGAACGTTAAATCCCGTGTGGGTGCGCAGCTGGCAACCTTTGTGCTGGGTGTGCTCATCTTTGTGGATGACTACTTCAACTGTCTGACTGTGGGCGGCGTTATGCTTCCCGTAACCGATACACATAAGGTTTCCCGCGCAAAGCTGGCCTTTATCATCGACGCAACGGCAGCGCCTATCTGCATGATCGCACCGATCTCTTCCTGGGCCGCAGCCGTTTCCGAGTATGCGGAGGGTACCTCCTTCAGCGGAATCGAGTTGTTTATCCGTGCAATCCCTTATAACTTCTACTCTCTTCTGACCCTGGTCTTCGTGGTGGCTACCATCGTTATGAAGATCGATTTCGGTCCGATGGCGATCCACGAGAAGAACGCCATCGAAAAGGGCGATCTCTTCACCACCGGCGAAAGCGACAACCGCATCAAAGAAGAGTTGGAATCCAACGCCAAGGGCAAGGTAATCGATCTGGTTATCCCCGTAGTTCTTCTGGTGTTCTTCTGCGTGTTCGGTATTATTTACTCCGGTTATCAGCTGGGCGCAACCGATGTGGTTTCCGCCTTCAGCGGCACCGACGTTTACTTCGCACTGCCCTGGGGTGCTCTGATCGCATTGGTTCTGTCCATCGTATACCTGATCGCCCGCCGCGTGATCTCCTTCAAGGATGCAATGTCTTGCGTTCCCAAGGGATTCATCGCCATGGTTCCCGCGATCCTCATTCTGACCTTTGCCACCGCTTTGAAGAATATGACTTCTCTGTTGGATGCCAAGGGATATATCCATGCTTTGATGGACAGCGCCGCTTCCGGCCTCAGCCTCTTCCTGCCGGCGGTTATCTTCCTGGTAGCCTGCGGTATGGCATTTGCCACCGGAACGTCCTGGGGTACCTTCGGTATTCTGATTCCCATCGTCAACGACGTATTTGCCGACAATCCCACTCTTTTGATCATCGGTATGTCTGCCTGCCTGGCCGGTGCGGTGTGCGGTGACCACTGCTCTCCCATCTCCGACACCACCATCATGTCCTCTGCCGGTGCACAGTGCGACCATTTGAACCACGTATCCACCCAGATTCCTTACGCCGTGACGGTAGCCGCCGTTTCCTTCGTTGGCTTCCTTCTGGCCGGTCTGATCCAGAACTGGTTCATCGTGTTTCCCATCACCGCAGCATTGCTTTTCGGCGTACTGATTTTCATCAAGATGCGCTCCAAGAAAAATGCGTAACCGAATAGCCGAAACCGCGCCCACAGGCGCGGTTTCTTTTTTGGAAAAATGCTTGCATAGAATCCGGAAGAGTGTTATACTAATAAGGAATGATTTTACTGTTTCGGAGGATAAAAGATTATGACGAAGGTTGATATTTTCTCCGGCTTTCTCGGAGCCGGCAAAACCACACTTATCAAGAAACTGATCGCTGAGGCGTATAATACGGAAAAACTGGTATTGATCGAAAACGAATTCGGTGAGATCGGCGTGGATTCCACCTTCCTCTCCGAGGCAGGCGTACAGATTACGGAGATGAATTCCGGCTGTATCTGCTGCAGCCTGGTGGGCGATTTCGGCCGTGCGCTCCAGAAGGTGATCGATGATTACGCTCCCGAACGTATCCTGATCGAGCCCTCCGGCGTTGGCAAGCTGAGCGACGTGATCCGCGCGGTGGAGGATATCCATTCCGAGGAGATCGAGTTGAACAGCTTCACCACTGTAGTAGACGCCAAGAAGTGCAAGATGTACATGAAGAACTTCGGCGAGTTTTTCAATAATCAGGTAGAGCACGCCGGTACGATCATTCTCAGCCATACCGCCGGTATGAGTGAGGCGAAACTGGCAGAGTGCGTGGCTATGCTGCGGGA
>JBGVKV010000016.1:0-11196 GCA_045123975.1 Eubacteriales bacterium
TGGCAAATGCCACCCCCGCCCTTCAGGCGGCAGCTGCTGCAACCGCAGATATTCCGATTCTCGGCACATCCGTAACCGAATACGGCGTTGCCCTTGAGCTTAAGAACTTTAATGGAACCGTTGGCGGCAATATCTCCGGTACATCCGACCTGGCCCCTCTGGATAAGCAGGCGACTATGATCACCGAATGGTTCCCGGATGCAAAGAAGGTCGGTCTCATTTACTGCTCCAAAGAGGCAAACAGCCAGTACCAGGTGGACGTGGTTAAGGCAGAGTTGGAAAACAAGGGCCTTACCGCCACGCTCTACCCTTTCACGGATTCCAATGACCTGGCTCAGATCTGCACCACCGCAGCCGATAACAATGACGTTATCTACGTTCCCACCGATAACACCGTAGCGGAAAACACCGGTATCATCGATAACATCTGTGCTCCGAAGAAGATCCCCGTAATCGCAGGTGAAGAAGGCATTTGCAGAGGCTGCGGCGTTGCAACGCTCTCCATCAGCTACTATGATCTCGGCTACGCTACCGGCAAAATGGCAGCAAAGATCCTGACGGGCGAAGCAGACATTTCCACTATGCCCATCGGATACGCAGAAACGCAGACTCCCAAGTACAACAAACAGATCTGCGACGCACTCGGTATTACACCTCTTGCGGGTTACGAAGAAATCGAATAAATGAAAATATGCACTTAGCCGGAGTGAAATCATCTCCGGCTATCTGCCTATTAAATATTACAGAGGAATACAACATGGAAATACTTGAACAATTGCTGAGCGCCATCCCAGGCTCCATATCCCAGGGACTCATATGGGGCATTATGGCAATAGGCGTTTACATAACCTACCGTATACTCGACGTTGCCGATCTTACCGTAGACGGTTCCTTTGCAACGGGCGGTGCGGTAGCTGTTATTCTTATTTTGAACGGATGGAACTTATGGCTTGCTATGCTTGCCGCGTTCGTCGCCGGACTTGTCGCGGGTGCCATCACAGGGCTTTTGCACACCTTTATGGGCATCCCGCCGATTCTCGCCGGTATTCTGACACAGCTTTCGCTCTACTCCATCAATCTGAAGATCATGGGAAAAGCCAACCAATCCATCAACGTGAATCAAACCGATCTTCTCGTTTCCCTTCGCTGGGTAAAGGAATTTGCTTTCCATAATCCCATCATCACCGTAGGAATCGTTTTGATCGTACTGATAGCCGTTCTGTATTGGTTTTTCGGTACGGAAATGGGATGCTCCATACGTGCCACGGGCATCAATCAGAATATGAGCCGCGCTCAGGGCATCAACACAAGCCTCAACAAGGTTCTGGGCATTATGCTTTCCAACGGACTCGTTGCCTTTTCCGGCGCCTTTCTTGCGCAGTATCAGGGCTTTGCAGACGTGAAAATGGGTCAGGGATCGATCGTCATCGGTCTCGCCGCCGTTATTATCGGTGAGGCATTGTTCGGAAAGATATTCAAGAATTTTGCGCTCCGTCTTTTGTCGGTCGCACTTGGCTCGATCGTTTATTATATGGTCATTCAGGCGGTCATCACGCTGGGATTCGATGCAAATCTCCTTAAGCTTCTGTCCGCAGTTATCGTTGCCATATTCCTTGCCATTCCGTATTGGAAAAGACAATACGCAATGAAGCATATCAGAAAACCGAGGAGGGGTAAGACAAATGCTTGACGTTATTGGTGTAGAAAAAACATTTAACCCCGGAACGGTGAATGAAAAGAAAGCATTGAACGGCATAAATCTTCATCTGGACGAGGGTGATTTCGTTACCGTTATCGGTGGTAACGGCGCGGGCAAATCCACGATGCTGAATATGATCGCCGGCGTGTACCCCGTGGATTGCGGTAACATTATTATCGACGGTGTGGACATTACCCATTTACCCGAACACAAACGAGCAAAATATCTCGGCCGCGTATTCCAGGATCCTATGACCGGCACAGCGGCGGATATGCAGATCGAAGAAAACCTCGCCCTTGCCGCACGGCGCGGCGCACGCCGAGGTCTTCGCACGGGAATAACCGCAAAGGAACGAAAAGAATACAAAGAGCTTTTGAAGATTCTTGATCTTGGCCTTGAAGAAAGACTGACCGCAAAGGTCGGACTTCTTTCGGGCGGTCAGCGGCAGGCGCTTACACTGCTTATGGCCACGCTGAAAAAGCCGAAACTCCTTCTCCTTGACGAGCATACGGCGGCACTGGATCCCAAAACCGCTAAAAAGGTGCTGGACATCACCGAGGAGATCGTTGCCAAGGACAATCTGATGACGATCATGATCACGCACAATATGGCAGATGCCATCCGTGTCGGCAATCGACTGATAATGATGCACGAGGGCCGTGTTGTGGTGGACGTAAAGGGTGAAGAAAAGAAAAAGCTGACAATAGAACAGCTTTTACAAATGTTTGATGCCTCCAGCGGTGCGCTGATGACAAGCGACATGGTTATGCTTTCCAAGTAAAACGAAGGGACCGTGGACATCCGTTTGCAATCCCTGAAATAAGGAGAAAAGCAGGTAATTCATGTTAGGTCTAATTGTTAACGTAATAACCGTAATCATCGGCTCGCTCATCGGTTTATTATTGAAAAAAGGAATCCCGGAACGGGTAAGTCATGCCGTTATGATCGGTCTGGGTGTCTGTACCCTGTATATTGGCATTACAGGCAGCTTGTGCGGCGAAAGCGTTTTGATAGTCATCGCATCGGTTGTTTCAGGTGCAGTTGTCGGCACCCTGCTGAATATAGACGGTGCCATTCACCTCCTTGCGCAAAAACTCGAAGCACGATTCAAAAAAGAAGGCTCCGGCGGTTCTGTGGCGGAAGGAATCATTACAGCAACTCTTTTATTCTGCGTCGGCTCCATGACGGTGACCGGATCCTTGCAGGCAGGCCTTACGGGAGACAACTCGGTACTGATCACGAAGGCCATGCTGGATCTGGTTTCCTCCATGATGCTTGCTTCCAGCCTCGGTATCGGCGTTCTTTTGTCCTCCGTTGCCGTATTTCTTATTCAAGGCGGTCTTGTACTGCTTGCCGGAGTGATCGCGCCGTTCATGAGCACCGGAGCTATCCATGAAATGACCTGCACCGGCTCATTGCTGATTATTATGATCGGAACAAACCTGATGGGCATTACCAAAATCAAGGTTGCCGATTATTTGCCCGCCATCCTCATCGCTCCTATCATCCATAATGTGGCTCCGCTGTTTGCAAAGCTTTGGGAGTTACTTGTGTGAGAGGTGTCACAAAGGAGTGTGATCCCTGCCATCGGGATTAAGGTGGTAATTTGCTCGATTCGCGCAATGAACGCGAAACCAATGAATGCATCCTATCAAAAAAGCAGGCTTTACGCCTGCTTTTTCTTTTAATTATTCACGCCCGATTTGCCCTTCAGCACCTTTACTGCATCGCTGATGGTTTTCTCGTAGGCTTCGCGGCCGTACTTATCCACTTCCGCTTTGTTTTTCTCGCCGTGGGTCAGGCATCCGGCACCGCCGATGCATCCGCCGATACAGGCCATGCCTTCAATGAAGTTAGCGTCCAAGACACCCTTACTCTTCTTCAAAAGCGCGGTGCGGCACGCCTCGATACCGTCACAGGGGAGAGCTTTGAGATCAAACACGATTCCCTGCTCCCTCATGGCCTGTGCCACCGCGTCGGACAGACCACCCGAGCGGGCAAAGATTCGTCCGAAATAAGAGGCGTTGTCCAGCACGTCCTCCGCCAGGGTGGTGATGTCCACGTCCCGGCTGTCGAACAGCGCCTGCAATTCCTCAAAGGTGAGGACCGTATCCACGTAGGGCTTCACGGATTCCAGCTGTGCCTCCGCCTTTTTCGCCGTGCAGGGACCGATGAACACAACCTTAGCGTTGGGAGTATTATCCTTGATATACTTGGCCAGCGCCGCCATAGGGGAAAGATTGTGGGAAATGTACGGTACCAGGTCGGGATAGGCCTGCTTGATATATGAAACAAAAGCAGGACAGCAGGAGCTGGTCAAAAATCCCTTTTCGGAGAGCTCCCGGGATTCGGCCTGCGCCACCATATCCGCGCCCAGAGCGGCCTCCACCACGGTGTGGAAGCCCAGTTCCTTCAAGCCGGTGATCACCTGTCCCAGTTTGGCATAGGTGAACTGGCTGGAGATGGAGGGGGCCACGATGGCGTAGACCTTGTACTTATTGTTGTTATCGCTCTTTTTCAGCAGATCGATCACATTGACCATATAGGATTTATCCATAATGGCGCCGAAGGGGCACTGGTACACGCAGGCACCGCACTGGATGCACTTGGAGTTGTTAATCTCCGCCGCCTTCTGCTCGTTCATGGAGATGGCCTTGACCTTACAGGCGTTCTCGCAGGGACGCTTGTGGCTGACGATGGCGGTATAGGGGCAAACCTTGGCGCAGGCGCCGCACTCCACACACTTGGACTTATCGATATGAGCCACGTGATTGTGGTCAAAGGAGATCGCACCCCGCTTGCATACGTCCTCACAGCGGTGAGCAAGACAGCCGCGGCAGGCATTTGTCACTTCGTATCCGCCCACAGGACATTCGTCGCAGGCGATCTCGATGACCTCGATCACATTGGGATTGTTTTTATCGCCGCCCATAGCGATCTTCACACGCTCGCCCAGGATAGCCCGTTCTTTATATACACAGCACCGCATGGTAGGCTGATTACCAGGGACCAGCGTCTTGGGGATATCCATAATATTATCCAAAAGGCTGTCGTTCCACGCCAGGCGGGCTACTTCCCGCAGAACCTTGTATTTCAGATGCTGTACTTTCGTATCGAATTTGCGCATTATGCACACTCCTTAGAAATAACTGACCTTGATGCGCTTACCCATCTTTTTGAGACAGGTGGAAAGCTCTTGTACCAGATTCATCTTGATATTGAAGGTGATGGGGAGATCCGGGTTCTGGTGGGCGGGGTTGATGGCACGTCCCACGTAGAAATTGATATCCGTGGCCTCTTCAAACAAGAGTCGGCAAATGAGGGATGCGCCGTCCCGCTTGTAATTCCAATGCTCGAAATGCTGGTTTTCGCCCAGATAATCTCTTGCGTATTCCAGCACACGGTTCACCGTGATTACACCTTCGGTGACCAAATCCACACCTTCCAATTCCGCCGTGGGCGGAATGTCGTCCATCTCAAAATTCAGGGAGGGTTTTAGGGGCTTGCCCAAGTATTTGGCGGCGATGGAGGAGGTGGTACCGCCGCAGATGATGTGCTTTCCTTCCTTGGAGAAGAACAGAGACATCATCCGGTCGCAGTCGTCCCGGTTGGAGGGAGGGCCGAAAAGGATGTTCATAGGCTCCCGACGACGGATCTTCACCACGCAGGCGGTGGTATCGTCTCCCGGCTCATGGCCGTAGAGCTTTTCGCACTCGTCCACCAGCATGGTGGACATATTCTTGGCCGTATATCCGCCCGCCGCCAAAACCTGCATATATTCGATAATATCTTCCCGCTTCCACCCGAAGTTGTACCGTCCGCCCATACCGGCGTGGACACAACCGTCGCTCATGGCGATGAACACATCGTTTTCACAAAGCTTGATAACGGACTTGAAGATCCTCTTGCCGTCGATGTTCATCTCGGTTTTGGGATAGTCGTAATTCTCGAAATTCCGCAGAAGGATCACGTGGGGATTATCGTACTGGATAATCTCTGCCACGTCGTTGTTCAGCAGATGAATGATGGTGAAGGTGGAGTATGCCACACCGCGGACGGAGCAAACCGGCAAGGTGGAAGCGATGGTGTACACGCACCGCTCAATAGACAGCCCCGCCGCCATCATGGTGGAAATAATTTTGGAGGTCAGAGTGGCAAGGATGCTGGCTTTTACACCGCTTCCCAGTCCGTCGGCCAGTACAATAACCGTGGAGGAATCGCTTTCCTCCACCACGTCCACGTGGTCGCCGCAAAGGCGCTCACCCACGTGATTCACACTTTTGTAGCCGATATCCGCACACAGATCATTCATCATCGATGGACTCCTTGAGCTTGGTCAGGGTGATCATGGTCTCCGCCGTTGTCTCGCCCAAAAGCGATGCGATCTCCTGAACCACGCGCATCTGTTTTTCCACCACCTGATCCGCCGCTTCCAAGGTCTGACGGCTGATCTTTTCCTTCTTCACGCGGGCGGCTTCCTCATCGGTGACATCGCGCATGATTCCCACCAGCATACGGGAATCCTGGTCGTATACCACGGTCTGCTCCACGTATTTCTTATACTCGGCCAGGTAGATCCGCTCATCCCGCACGCTGCGGCCGCTGTTTTTTACGTTAATGAACACGGTAGGATCCAGAATCCGCACGACGCCCTCACCCAGCACGTCGGACTCGCTGCGGATATTCATAATCTTTCTTGCCGCCGTATTGATCTGCTGCACTTCCAGATTCTCATTCAGCACGATCAGGCCGTTGGGAGTGTTTCTTACGATAGTATCGGAAAAGCTTTCTGCCTTGTCCTTCAAAAACGGCAGACACATGGAGATTTCCGCCTTGCCCTGAATGATGGCGATGGCCTTTTCCCGGCAGGAATTGTATCCGCAGGAACCGCAGTTCAATTCGTCCGCAGGCCTAAACTTGCCCATCTGTCGAAGAACCGCCATAATCTCGTTCTCCGAAGGCATCGCCAGCTTATGCTCAATGAAAGTGAAATGCTTTTTCAGAGATGCGGACTGGGGCTGTGCCACCTCAAAATCCCGCTCGCCGGCAAAGCCGGCCACGGCCATATAATCCTTAACGGGAGAACGGTGATACTTCTCCATAACGGGACCGCCCACACAGCTGCCCACACAGGCAGACATTTCAATAAAGCATTTATGTATCTTACCCTGCTCGATATCCCGAAGGGCGGCGATGCAGTTTTCCACGCCGTCAATGGCCATATAGGCATAGCCGGGGGCATCCTGTGCCATAGTCTTCAGAATACCGCCGGTGGTGGGGAAGAAACGGGCACGGCTTTCGGGACAGGCGTCCATTTCCTGCTCAATCTCGATGCCCTCGGCCTTCAGCCACTCGGTCAACTCCTCAAAGGTAAGCACCGCGTCCACGATGCCCTCATAATACTCAGCCTCGTCCTTCTTGGCCACGCAGGGGCCGATGAACACGGTCTTGGCGTGGGGCAGACGCTTTTTAATCTCGGCACAGTGGGCCTGCATAGGAGACATCACGTCTGCCAGATAGGCCAATTCTGCCGGAAAATACTTCTGAATCAACAGATTGACGGAGTGACAGCAGGAGGAGATAATAATATCTCTTTCCTCCTCACGGATCATCCGCTCGTACTCGTTTTTCACGATAGTGGCGCCGATAGCGGTCTCCTCCACGTCGTGGAATCCCAGCTTCATAAGCGCACGGCGCATAGCGGCAAAGCCCACTCCGTCGTAATTGGCAACAAAAGAGGGCGCCAGACTGACCACCACGGGATCGCCGGTCTGGATCAGAACCCGGGCCTTTTCGGTTCCGTCCACGATCTGCTTGGCATTTTGGGGACAAACAACAAAACAATGACCGCACAAAATGCACTCATTGCCGATAATATGGGCCTGGTTTCCGGAGAAGCGGATCGCTTTCACCGGACAGTTCCGTATACACTTATAACAGTTCTTGCAGTTGGATTTTTTGAGTGTCAGGCAGTTTGCCATTGCTACTTACTTCCTTTCGCTTTCCACCAGATCCAGAACCTTTGTCTGGAAAAACTCACTGAAATTATCCCGGGTGATTCCCACGTGGATATCGTCGTTCACCTGCACGGTAACACCGACCCGGTTGCACTTGCCGATGCAGAAGCTGCCCACAAGCACCACCTCATCCTCCAGATGCTTTTCTTCAATGATGCGCTGCATCCGGTCTACGATCTCCTGGGAGCCCTTCAGATAACAGGAGCTTCCTACGCATACCTGAACGATCACCATATCTTACACCTTGGGGAGAACTTCTTTTTTGAAGAATTCGTCCACGGTATCGGGATTTACGGAGAACACCGCCTCATCCACCAGAACGCACACGCCCTGCTGGCAGCGGCCGATGCAGAAGGTACCGCTCAACTCTACCTTGTCGCCGACCTTGTGCTCGGAAATCAAATACTGCAGCTGCTCAACAATCTGACGGGAGCCCTTGATGTGACAGGAGCTTCCGATACATACTGTAACCTGAATCATACTTTTCTCCTCTTCTTTCGACCGCACGGAGCGGGGCTTCCCCGCTCCGTCACTTCTGAAGTTTATTGATATTTTATTGGTAATCTACAACGCTTGCCCAGGACACGAGGAATTCTCTCTCCTTCTCGTTGCCCTTCACAGACTGGGATGCGGCCACAATGGGCATCCACTTCTGTACGTACTGCTTGGCAGTACCGCTCTTCTCACAGAAGGTGTTCAGATAGAACTCCGCACCCTCGATGTCGCCCTTCAGCCAGAACAGAAGGTAGGTGCGTGCCACGTCGGCGGATGCATTACCCTGGGTGGCGTGCGCCCAGTCCAGAATGTAGGCAGTGCCGTCCTCGGTGATGATGATATTGGAGGGATTGAAGTCGCCATGGCAGATCTTTACATGCTTGGGCATGCTCTCCAGGCGGGTATGCAGGTCATACCGGGTGGTGGCATCCAGATCGGTTTCGGCAATCTTGCGGCTCATCTTATCCTTCAACTTGTGGAGCAAGGGGCAGGTTTTCAGGTGCACGCCCATCTGCAATTCCACCAGCATCTCAATATATTCTTCCTTCTTATCCGGATCCTCTTCCATCAGGCGGGCAAGGGTCTTACCCTTGATGTACTCGGAGGTGATGGCCCACTTGCCGTCGATCATGCCAACCTCCAAAACCTTGGGGATCCGCACGCCGGCTTCCTCGACTCTTGCCTGGTTGAGGGCCTCATTCAGCACATCCGCCTTGGAATACTCCGCATTGAATACCTTTACGCAGTGATCTCCGTCACGATAGATCGTTTTATTGTTTCTTACAGCAATTACTCTGTCCAGTTTCATTTGACTCTCCTCCTTCTCTTACGCTTTTCTTCCCTTGCGGTAGGGGGTCTTGATGGCATCGGGGACCGTTTCGCTGATGTCCTTCAGGGGCATCTCGGGCTCCACGAAATGATTGCCGTAGTACGCGTTCAGATACATCTGCTTGATCTCGCTCATCAGAGGATAGCGGGGGTTGGCGCCGGTGCACTGATCATCAAATGCCTGCTCCACCATATCGTCCAGGCGGGCAAGGAAGTCTGCCTCGTCCACACCGTAGTCGCGGATGGTGGACTTGATACCCACCTTCGTCTTCAATTCATTGATGGCGCGGATCAGGCCCTCCAGCTTATCGGCATCGGTGTCGCCCTTAATGCCCAGATAGTCGGCGATCTCGGCGTATCTTTGGAGCGTGTGGGGATGATCGTACTGAGAGAAAGTACCCATCTTCACAGGAGCCTCGGCGGCGTTGAAGCGGATTACTTCCTCAATCATCAGTGCGTTGGCAACGCCGTGAGGCAGGTGATGGAAGGCACCCAGCTTATGGGCCATGGAGTGGCAGATGCCAAGGAACGCATTGGCAAATGCCATGCCGGCCATGGTGGCGGCGTTGGCCATCTTCTCGCGGGCGAGCACGTCGGTCTGGCCATTCTCATAAGCGCGGGGGAGGTATTCAAAGATGGTCTTGAGGGCACGGAGTGCCAGACCGTCGGTATAATCGGTGGCCAGCATGGCCGCATAGGCTTCCACGGCGTGGGTAACGGCATCGATGCCCGACGCAGCGGTCAGTCCCTTGGGAGCGGACATATGGAAGTCCGTATCAATGATGGCCATGTTGGGCAGAAGCTCGTAATCGGCCAGGGGATATTTTACGCCGGTCTTTTCGTCGGTGATAACGGCGAAGGGGGTTACCTCGGAGCCGGTACCGGCGGAGGTGGGAATAGCGATGAAGTATGCCTTCTCGCCCATCTTGGGGAAGCCGTACACACGCTTACGGATATCGATGAAGCGCATGGCCATATCCATGAAGTCGGCATCCGGATGCTCATACAGCACCCACATGATCTTCGCTGCGTCCATAGCGGAGCCGCCGCCCAGCGCGATGATGGTATCGGGCTTGAAGGCACGCATCTGCGCTGCGCCTTCGGTGGCATTCTTTAGGGTGGGATCGGGCTGTACGTCGAAGAAGGTAGCGTGAGCGATGCCCATTTCGTCCAGCTTATCGGTGATCGGCTTGGTGTAGCCGTTCTCATACAGGAAGGTATCGGTTACAATGAAGGCACGCTTTGCTCCGCGTACGGTTTTGAGCTCATCCAGCGCAACGGGAAGGCAGCCCTTCTTGATGTATACCTTTTCAGGGGTGCGGAACCACAGCATATTCTCTCTCCTCTCGGCTACGGTTTTGATGTTCAGCAGATGCTTCACGCCTACGTTCTCGGAAACGCTGTTTCCGCCCCAGGATCCGCATCCCAGAGTCAGAGAGGGCGCCAGCTTGAAGTTGTAAAGATCGCCGATGCCGCCGTGGGAAGAGGGGGTGTTGACCAGGATACGGCAGGTCTTCATGCGGGCCGCAAAGGCGGCGAGCTTTTCTTTCTCGGTAATCTCATTCAGATATACGGAGGAGGTGTGGCCGTAGCCGCCGTCGGCTACCAGCTTGTCTGCCTTATCCAATGCTTCCACAAAGGACTTAGCCTTGTACATAGCCAGGACGGGGGACAGTTTCTCGTGGGCGAATTCCTCGGACAATTCCACGCTGTCTACCTCGCCGATGAGGATCTTGGTACCGGCAGGCACGGTAACGCCGGCCAATTCCGCAATGCGGGATGCCTTCTGTCCTACGATCTTGGCGTTGAGGGCACCGTTGATCAGAATGGTCTTGCGCACGCGCTCGGTTTCTCTGGGATTCAGGAAGTAGCATCCTCTGGCGGCAAACTCAGACTTAACCGCATCGTAGATGCTCTCCAGCACGATCACGGACTGCTCCGACGCACAGATCATACCGTTGTCAAAGGTCTTGGAGTGGATGATGGAGTTGACTGCCAGAAGCAGATCAGCGCTCTCATCAATGATGGCGGGGGTATTGCCGGCGCCAACGCCCAGAGCGGGCTTACCGCTGGAGTAGGCAGCCTTTACCATGCCGGGGCCGCCGGTGGCCAGGATGATGTCCGCTTCCTTCATAACGGTATTGGTCATCTCCAGAG
>JBGVKV010000017.1:0-4903 GCA_045123975.1 Eubacteriales bacterium
CGCGACTGACACACAAAAACATACACGCCGGAATGGATATCCATTCCGGCGTTGTTTTTTATTCTTCCGTTGTCTCGGCGCTCTCTGCCACCGCAGATGCGGCCTGCCGTTTATCCATAGCCTCCCGAAAGAGCGCATACAGTACGGCACATACGGGCACTGCCAAAAGGGCACCCAGAATACCGCCGATATTGCCGCCGATAAGCACGGCGGAGAACACGATGATGCCGGGAAGGCCCACGGACGTTCCCACAACCTTGGGGTAGATGAGGGAGCCCTCCAGCTGCTGGAGCACCAAAATGAAAATCAAAAACAGAAGTGCACGCAAGGGGCTGACCGTCAGGATCAGGAAAGCACCGAAGATCTCGCCCACCAAAGCACCCACGATGGGCACCACGGCGGTACAGCCGATCACTACGGCAATGATACCGGCGTATTCAAAGCCGAAGATCACCATACCGATATAACTGAGCGCACCCAGAATCACGGCCTCCGCGCACTGTCCGCGGATGAAATTGCCAAACACCTCATGGGAAAGCGCGGTAATGTGGAACACGTGCTCCCGCACCTTTTCCGGAACGAATGCGGTAACGGCACGGCGCACGAACGCACAGATACGCTCCTTCTGTGCCAGGAAGTAGATTGCGATAACGAAGCTGAACACCACGTTGATAACACCGCCTGCCAAAGAGGACGCAACAGACGATGCAGTACCGAAAATGGACGTGGCACTGTCCCAATCAAAGAAGGAAGACAAGGTGTCTGTCAGGGTTTTCCAATCCACCGTGAACTCTTCCAGCCATTCGGTGTCGATTTCAAAACCGTTCAAAATGCCGATAATCCATGCTTTGCCGTCATTAAAATATCCCGGCAGCTTATTGGCCAGCGTCATACCCGCTTCCTGCAGACCGGGGATAACCACGGCAAGGAGGATAGCGATCAATCCAAGGAACACAAGCACCGTCAGAACGATGGCAAGAGGGCGAAGCATCTTACGGACAAACTTTTTCTTTGACCGCTTCATAAAGGCAAAAACCTTATCTTCCCACAGCCGCATCATTACGTTCATAATGTATGCGAAGGCCAGTCCCAAGGTAACGGGAGCAATCAGGCGGAAAAACTTTCCGACACCCTTCCACACTGCGGAAAGGTTCAAAACGAGACAGAACAAAAGCACCGTAAAGGTGATAATGATAAGAATCTGCTTAAGGGATAACTTTTGCGTTTTCAAATATCCGTCCTCCTTTATTTCAACGATCCGTCCAAGGGAAAACATAGCGGCACCGCCCGCAATCGCAGACTGTGCCGCATCCTGATCGATCGGGGCAGAAGTCCGCAGCTGTGTGGACCTGTCCTATATCCCTGCACTTTGGGATACCGAGCACGGAAATCCCAAACAGTTTACTGATTATATTATATTCCGCCCCCCGCCAAAGTCAAGGGAGTTGGGGGAAAATTCACATTTCTTTCACAGAGAAAACAACTTCTCGTAAATCTCTTTTTTCTCGGAATCCGAAAGCACGTAGGGAGAATTCATAAAGCCTGCTGCCTTGGTGATGCGGGAAATATACTCCTCCCTCTGCGCCTCAGTAAGCGTCAGCTTCACATCCGCCTTCAGGGGGATCCGCCGTGCCATCTCCTCCGGCGTAGTACCCAGACGCTTCGCCAGCGCTGTCAGCTTCCGCGCGCCTGCTTCACTGCGCATATTGTACTCGATATAGGCTCCCTCAAAGGCACCGCAAGCGCGGCCGTGGGGAATTCCGTCGGACAAAGTAATGCTGTATCCCATAGGATGGGGGAATCCGGTGCCGGTGCGGTTGATAGCAATGCCGGCCGCCATCGATGCCATGCTGAGGCGGCGGCGCTGGGTGGGAGTATATCCGCCCGCGTCCTTTTCCCCCTCACTGTCCGCCCCCTCAAACAGTACGTCCCAAATGTGCTCCGCTGCAAAAAGCGCATACATCTCGGAGGCTTCGTTGGACTTGGGGGACAGATAGGATTCAATGGCGTGAGAAAGCGCGTCCAGCGCGGTGGATACCGTATAATTCTCATTCAAAGAATAGGTATAACGGGGATCCACAAAGGAAACCCGGGGATAGGTACCGGGAATATGCTTCAGGGTCTTTTTGCGGATGCCGTCATCCAACGTAAGCACAGCGTAGGCATTGGCCTCGGAGCCGGTACCCGACGTGGTGGGAATAGCCGCAATGGGAAGGATCTTATGGGTTACAAAGTCCGCATCGAAAATGCTCTCCGTATCTGCGTCGGGGCAAACTGCGAAGGCAGCCACCGCTTTGGCAGCATCCAGCGCGGATCCTCCGCCGATACCGATGACGAAGTCCGCACCGACCTGCCGGCACACCTCGCCGCCCTCCCGGCACATAGAAGCCAGCGGATTCTCCGATGCCCGATCAAATACCGTATAGCGGATGCCCTGCCCGTCCAAGGCGGCAGTCATGTCGGCAAGCGCACCGCTGGCGCGGGCGGAGGTCCTGCCGGTAACGATAAACGCGTGCTTTCCCAATGCCAAAGCACCGGCGTTGCGGGAAACACATTCCTCACCCGTGATCACGTTGACGGGCATATAAAAACTCATATCCATATTCAATCTCTCCCTGTTTAATTTTCTTAAAAAAGCAAAGAGGCAGACCCAATATCGGATCTGCCTGTGCTTTGCTTAGATCTTTTCCTTAACCTTGGAAGCCTTACCAACTCTGTCTCTCAGGTAGTACAGCTTAGCGCGTCTAACCTTACCGTAACGGATAACGTCGATGTCGGCTACGTTGGGGGAATGGAGCGGGAAAGTCTTTTCCACGCCTACACCGTATGCTACGCGGCGAACGGTGAAGGTCTCGGAGATACCGCCGCCGTGACGTGCGATAACAGTACCCTCGAACATCTGGATTCTTTCTCTCGTACCCTCTTTGATTTTGTTGTGTACACGGATGGTGTCACCAACATGGAAAGTAGGAACACTTTCCTTCAGCTGCTCTTTTGCAAAAGCGTCGAGTTTGTTCATTTTCGACTCCTCCATATTCATAGAACATTCATGCGGAGCTTCGCAGAGGACTGTTCCGTAATTCTGTGCGCAATACACACATCGTAGATTATACCACGCATTTTCCTGCGATGCAATAGTTTTTTGAAATTTTTCTTACATTTTCGGGAAATTACTTATAAATATAGGTGAACTTCAAGGGATACATCTTGGCGTAGCCTGCGCCCCAATCCGTAGCGGTCATATACATCTTGCCGTCCAGCACAAAGAGGGCTTCCCCTTCTACATTAATGGGAACGGAAACGTACCGGACGTAGGTGCCGTCCCACTTGTGGATCATGATGATATTGTCTTTGGTTTTGGAGCCGGGGCTGAGGAGAGAGTAAATGTACGTGTCGTCCACCTCAATACCCTGGGAGGTGTAACTGGAGGAGGAATAGGTGGAAGGCTTGACGGAGCTGATTTGCTTGAAGTCCCGGCCAAGGAACATATATTTACCGTTGCCCTTCAAAACGTACTGCTGCTTCTCCGTGCTGTAGCCGATACCGAACGCACCGCCGAATCCGTACTCTTCCCCGTCCAGCTGTTCGATGATCTCCAGGGTGTCCGGATCCAGCACCGTCAGCATGTTTACGTCCATATTGGTGATGACCAGAACGTTATCGTCGGGATTGTAGGTCATATCGTTGGCATGATCGATGGGAAGATCTTTGCTTACCCGCACCATGCTCATATCGGAAAGCCGGGACTTCACCACTACGCCCACCGATTTTCCACTATCCACCGTACGGATATAAGCCGTATAAAGATATTTTCCGTCGGTGGCCGATCCCTGGCTGGCCTTGTATCCGTCGGGACGGTAAATGGTTTTTTCGGTGGATACTTCACCCGCACTGGGCAAAGAGGGATCCATTTTGGTTTCCATCTCCTCCCAATTCTCCGCGGTTTTGATCAATTCAAAGCCCACGGGCAAAGAAAGGGTGTTTCCATCGAAATACGTCTTATCTCCCAATATCGCATCCTTGAACTCGTACAGTGCCAAGGCAGTCAGCGAATCGTTTTGGCCCACGATCACTACCTTATCCTCTGTTACGAAGATACCGTAGGCATTCTCCGGGAGCTTTTTCGTGCAGGATTTGGTTGCTTCCCGGTTGGTCTTACCGATCAGAATCTCGGGACGGGTGTTATTCACCAACTCACCTTGCTTTACTTTATCCGTTTCGGTAACAAATTCCACTCCGGTTTTAACTCTCAGCATTTTGGAGAAATTTTTAACGCTGTCCGTAATCGAGTCAGCGGCGCGATTCTTAATCACTATGGAATGTTTCGTTTTCCCATTGGTCACAAGCACCAATTGAGGTGCCACAGGAGGCTCCGTTACAGGAGGTTCCGTCACAGGAGGCTCCGTTACAGGCGGTTCCGTCACAGGCGGTTCCGTTACAGGCGGTTCCGTCACAGGCGGTTCCGTTACAGGCGGTTCCGTTACGGGAGGTTCCGTTACAGGCGGCTCCGTCACAGGCGGTTCCGTTACGGGCGGTTCCGTTACAGGCGGTTCCGTCACAGGCGGCTCCGTTACGGGCGGTTCCGTTACAGGAGGTTCCGTCACAGGCCGCTCCGTTACGGGCGGTTCCGTTACAGGAGGTTCCGTTACAGGAGGTTCCGTCACAGGCGGCTCCGTTACGGGCGGTTCCGTTACAGGAGCTGTAGTTTCCGGTTGGGATGTATCCTGCGGCTGTGTGTGACCGGGTGCCACACAGCCTGTGCATATAATGCAAATCAGTACAAATAGGCAAAACAGTTTTTTCAAAGCAGCATTCTCCTCGAAAATTGTAAACACATCCATCGATGGATCTCACCGACACCCAATCACTGATAAACGTAAGTAAATTCCAAATCGTACACCTT
>JBGVKV010000018.1:0-6021 GCA_045123975.1 Eubacteriales bacterium
GCAAGCGAAGGCAGACTTGTGGCAGGTACGTGAAACCGTAGTGAAGCCTACGTTGGATATTTCACAAAATGGGGAGATGGTGCTCACGATTTCAATCCAATCTCTGACCTGACCGTAACCGAGATCTATGAATTTCTCCGCTACCTGAATGCTCCAAAACATATCATAGAAAAGGCTCCGTCAGCGGCACTTTTTGACGGTCAGACCGACGAGAGTGAAATGGGTGTGACGTATGCCGAGCTTGACACGGTTCTTTGCGGTAAAGAAATTCCAAGTGAAAAAAGAAAAATTATTGATAAGCTTCATCATCAAAGCGAGCATAAGAGAAAGGAAATTGCTGTTTACGGCAAATAAGATTATGATAGTCAAGCAGATCTTAACGAATCCCATCTATCTTGGAAACTTGGTACAGCTCAAGACTTATACGCTTTCCTACAAGAACAGAAAGCAGGTCAAGAACGAGCCCGAGGATATGGTTACGATCTACAATACTCACGAAGCTATCGTAACACAAGAACTGTGGGATAAGTGCCGTGAGATGGAAGCCTCGGTCAGCCAAGGGAAGAAGAACAAGACGGGATATGTCAATCCCTTGTCGGGACTTGTGTATTGCGCCGATTGCGGTAATAAGATGTATATCGCTTGGAACAATACGCGCCACAAGAGAACCGATCCGAGAACCTATCACAGAGAGAACTTCAAATGCGGAGCTTACTCAAAATTCGGTGATAGGGTGTGTTCAAGCCACTATAACCCCTCAAATCCTGCACCGCATAGTCAAAGAAAAGCCACCCGAGCCTCCCCGCTCCACCGCCAAATTTACTCATGTGGTCACCGACTATGGTCTGACATGTGGTCAAACGCAAAAAAACGGGCTTGTTCCAACCTCAATTCGGGAAGGAACAAGCCCATCTTATTTACCGCGAAAACGCAAGCTTTCACGAGCTTTTGCGGGAAAACAAAAGAAAAACGGGAATCTGATGATTCCCGTTTTTCTGGTCTGAGTGACTGGACTTGAACCAGCGGCCTCTACCACCCCAAGGTAGCGCGCTACCAACTGCGCCACACCCAGATGTCCTGACGACTCGTATATTATAGCACACTTGTATCGGATAGTCAAGTGCTTTTTATTATTTTTTGTAATTTTATGCAATGAATAAATATTGTCTGAATTTTGGGGCGATTATTGCACAATTCGATACATATTATTGGACGTGGCAGGGAATGCTGACTTATGAAATCGCAACGGTTTCAATTCAGACAGAGGAGATCATACTATGGAAAACAAGACTGCAAACTACTGTATTGCCTGCACCGTTACCCAGTGCCGCAATCACGTGAAGACGGCGAACTATTGCGCCCTGGACAAGATCCAGGTGGGCACCCACGAGTCCAATCCCACTGTAAGCCAGTGCACGGATTGTGAATCCTTCGTGGTGGACAAATCCTGCGATCACTGCAATAGCTGATAAAAGTATAACCGGAGGGGAACCCTCCGGTTATGTTTTTTATTTATCACTCAGTGATGCAGATACCGCGTCGAATAGTGCGGTCTTTTCCGCCTCGGACAGGATTCCGTACACAACGTACTGACCGAAGATACGGTATTCCGCATCCCGCAGCTTGGGGTACTCTTCCACCAGGTACATACCGGTCCATTCCTCGTTACGCTGGGTAAGGTAGTCCTGAACGGCCTTTTCCACGGCGGCGGTGTCATTGCCGATTGCCTTAATGATGCCGATCTCATCCAGTGACGAGCCGGTGTTCTGCATATAGATGGCGTAATCCTCCATGATGGATGTATCCAGCATCATGCGGTAGCGGACGTAATCCGTGTCCACAGCGGCCAAAGGAGCATCGGTGGATACAACCTCGGCTACAGCCGAATAGACCTCTCCGGCTGTTTTATCGCTGCGATAGGAGGGGGGAGTGTTCTTTGTGCAGGAGGGAAGTGCGAGAAGCACAGCGGTCAGAAGCACCGCAAAAATCCGTTTTTTCATAAGTACTGTATCGTCCTTTTATTCTTCTGTGTAACCGGGCAGCGCATGGGTACGGATGTAGTCCAGAACGATGCCGCAGGAATCGGCGTTCAGGTGGATGCCGTCGCCGTTCTGATAGGCCTCAGGCAGATAGCCTTCCTCATCGGCCAGCACGCTGATGGTATCCAGATAGTAGATGCCGCAATCCTCAGCCACGCGCTGTACCCAGCCGTTGGCGGCCCGTATGCGTTCGTTGTTGATGGATTTGGTTTTCTCCCAGTTGCGTGCTACGGGGTAAATGGATTGCAGGATAATCTTTGTGTCGGGGGAAGCGTTTTTGATCTTGTTCACCAGCTTGGTATAAACGGAGATGAAGTAGTCTTCCTTATCGTGCATGTAGGAAACGCCGTTTACGCCCAGGGTGATTACCATAATTTCGGGTTGCTTGCGGCTTGCCGCTTCTTCAATGGTGATCTCCTCCTCCGTTTCCGGATAGAGGATCGTAGTGGTCAGCGCCAGATCCAGAGCCAGCGTACGGGATTTGGGAGTCCAGATCTGCATGCTGTCTCTGCCGCCGCTCAATTTTCCGTAATAGAGCAGGGAGTAGGTAGTGGAGTCACCGAGGAACACGATTTTGTCCTGATACTCAATGCCTGCATCCGCGGTTTCGCCCAATACGTACTCGCCTGTGGCGGGGACAATGAGAGGCTCGGTTTCCGCCGGATCCGTTTGTTCCGTTGCGGGCGGCTCAGCAGTCGTATCCGCATCCGTTACGTCCGGGATTTCGGTTGTGTCCGGAACCGTTGTGTCGGTGGCGGGATCCGTTGCGGGCGGTAAGGTGTCGGAGGGCAGGGGATCGGTGACGGGAGGCGGCGTGGGCTTTTGCCGTGCCGGCTGGAACATATGCCCGCCGGATGCGATAACGCCGATCAGAATGATTGCGCACGTCAGCGCGGCAGCAATCAGAAAGAAGAGCCACGGAGTGGCGGACTGTTTTTTGTTTTTATACATAAGACTGCCTGTTTCGTGTGATTATTTTTTTACGTTCTGGAACTGACTCTCGTACGCGGATTCCCGATTGAGTTTGCTCTGGCGGAGATGCCGGATCAGGAACAAAACCAAAGCGCAGGCGCCGTAGAACAGCGTGTAAGCCACAAGTACGACGAATACGCCGCCGGGAGACATGGACGACTGTCCCCATACGATGAATATGACGGTGAAGATCAGGGTGCATGCACCGTAATGGAGCAGCAGCTTGAGCGCACCGGGGAGTCGGGAGTGGAGAACGAGCTGGTTTACCCCCTCAAACAAGAGACTGAATACGAGAAGCATATACAGCATTTCCAGCCGGGGAACCCGTTGATAACCGTCCTCGGCAAGCAGGCTTCCGCAGGTGTACAGGATCAGCGTTGCTGCGGTAAAATATATACAGGCGCCGGACAGAATTTTTCCGAGCCGTTCGCGTATTTTCATAAATTACAACTCCCTTGCAGAACTCTCTACATAGGATAACACGGAAATACATTTTTTGCAAGAGAATCGACGAGATTTACTTACATTTGCGCGGATTTTACAAATTATTCACCAACTAATCGAGGGAGTTTTTGGGGATCCGAACCGCTTTGGCGTGGAATTCACCGTCTTCCCCCTTGTAAACGGCGCTGCGCTGGATATAAAGGAATTTGGTCAATTCATACATGTCGATCCAGATTTGATTCCACCCATCTTTTTGGCTGCTGTCGAAAATCAATTGCATTCCGTAGTGCAGGTGTGGTGTATCGATGTTGTTGGTGTTTTCCTTCCGGCTGTATCCGGTCATGCCCAGATAGCCGATCACCTCGCCCGCATCCACGATCTTTCCTTCGTACATATCCGTGTAGGGATGGTTCTTACGCAGGTGTGCATAGTAGTAATACCGCTTGCCGTCAAAGGAACGGATTCCCAAACGCCATCCGCCGTACTGATTCCAGCCGCAGGCTTCCACATAGCCTGCTTCTACCGCGATGATCGGTGTTCCCACGCTTCCCATAAGATCGTGTCCCAGGTGCTTGCGCTTGTATCCGTAGGACCGGGAAGCGCCGAAATCATCGTAATGGCTGTACCCATATCCTTTGGCAATGGGGGAGTAGGCTATCAGACCGTAGCCCTCGCAGGACGTTCCGTCGTCGGTGATTTCCGTGTATTCTCCCAGCATTCCGCCAAGTACGGCACTGTAGGCTTCCTTATAATAGGCGAATGTCTTATCGTTTTTAGACAACGCACAAAAATCAGCGCCATGCTTGTATTTTTCCACTATATCCTTCAAGTCGGATTCTTTATACCGGGCAAAATCACCTCCGTACCGAACAGCCAGAACAGCCAGCAACTCGACCCAGTCGATCTCGCGCTCACTGCCGTGAGAGGTTACGTCTGCCTCCATGGCGTTCCGCAGAGCCTCTGCGCTTACGTTGAAATCTACCCATCGGATATACTTTTTTTCATCGGTGCTGTCGGCGGCATATATTTTACCCGTAGCCGACCATACGGTCAAAAAGGCAAGAAGGAGTGCCATCATTTTTTTATACATTTTTCCTATTCCTCGCGTTGCGATGTGTATGCATATACGGTATAAATATGTGCAGAGGAGATAAAAAATATGCCCGGTTCCTTTTGGCGGATATGGATGCGGTACCGTCCGTTTCCTTCAATAAATTATTTTCTTAATATGTGGAACGGGGGGAATAAATTCCTTTTACGGATTGACAATCAAGGCGCGGGAATGTATAATATACAATGAATAATTTTATATTATTATATATTAATATACATCAGCGGAAAGGATCTGTCCTCGGACAGTTGTACTGTGTATGTCCAGACGTAAAGAGAGAGAAGAAGTATTTCAGTTGTTGTTTGAAACGGAGTTTCATTCTTCCGAGACCCCGTCCGTAACCTATGCCAACGCATTGGAATTGCGGGGTGTGGAGGAAACTCCCTACATACGGGATACCTATTTCGGTGCTATGGAGCGCCGGGAGGATATTGACGCGCAGATTGCGCAGAATGCCCGTAAGTGGAAGTTGTCCCGTATGGCGGCGGTTACCCGCTCTATCCTCCGACTGGCGGTATATGAGATTTTGTGGGGAGAAGTGCCCCCCCGTGCCGCCATCAACGAGGCTGTGGAACTGGCCAAGCTGTACGACGAAGAGGCTGCTCCCGCATTCATTAACGGAATTCTGAACCAGATTGCCAAAGAAAACGGCAAGCTGGGCGAAACCGAAAAAGCGGATGACGCAGAATGAGTAAGCGTTTGTTTGTTGGTATCGATACCAGCAATTATACTACGTCGGCTGCCTTGTGCGATGAGGCGGGCCGTGTGCTCTGCAATGCCAAGATGCTCCTTCCCGTGGCGGAAGGGGAGCGGGGCCTTCGCCAGAGCGATGCGGTGTTCCATCACGTCCGCAATCTGCCCACCGTTGTGGAGCAGCTTCGCCGTGCGGTGGCAGAAGCCGGTGAGGAGGCCGTTATCGCCGCGATCGGCGTGTCCGCCCGTCCCCGGGATGCGGAGGGCTCTTATATGCCTTGCTTCCTTTCCGGTGTGGCGGCGGCGGAAACAGCCGGCGCCGTGCTGGGCGTGCCCGTGCTCACCTTTTCCCATCAGGCGGGCCATATTATGGCCGCTATCCACTCTGCCGGTGCGGAAGATTTGATCGGGAAGCATTTCGCGGCCTTTCACGTGTCCGGTGGCACCACCGAGGTGCTGGATGTGAAGCCCCACGCCGAGCACGTCTTTGACGTGACTCTGCTTGGCGGAACCAATGATATCAACGCAGGCCAGGCGATCGATCGGGCCGGCGTGTATATGGGACTCCGTTTTCCCGCCGGTGCGGAGATGGAGCGCCTTGCCCAATCCTGTACGGAAAAACTGCCGAAAGCAAAGGTATCCGTTTTGGGAATGACGTGCAATCTGTCGGGCGTGGAAAACAAGGCGCGGCAGATATTTGATAAGACGGGCGATGCGGCAATGACCTCTGCCTTTGTGCTGGATTTCGTAGGCCGTACTCTG
>JBGVKV010000019.1:0-7292 GCA_045123975.1 Eubacteriales bacterium
GAGCCTCGTTCAGCTTCTCTACACTGTCAACGACTGTGCACGCCTTGGTTTCCATATTTGTGCTTCCTCCGATTTCGATATGAATGATTGGATGATGCCATATTTTTACGGTACCATTGTAGCACGTTTTTTGCAAGCCGGGAATGATATAAAAGGTATAGCGGTGATATATATGACGATATACCATGCGAAAAAACAGAATTTCCTCGCGCGCTGTGCACGCGAGGGGGGAGAATCAAACTTCCTTCAGATATTTTCGACGGGACTCACAGAGTGCTGTAATGAACCAGTTATCCAATTTGGAGAATCTGTATCCGTTTTTGTAAATCAGAATGTCTTTATATATTTTCTGGTTATCCGCGCACTTCCGCTGGACCAGGTTGTATCTTTGCAGCACCTTTTCGGAGGCGGGAGACACCCACATAAAGGTTTCCGGATTTTCCGAGAGCAAGTCAAACTGGCTGGCCCGCTCAAAAATAAAGATACGGCGGTCGATGTTGTCGGGCAATTCTTCCTTCACCACCTTGGACAAAGGCAGAGAGGGCACGTAAGGATCCGCATGGGCGATCTCAATGAAGGGGGGAAGGTCCTCAAAGGTGATCGTCTCCTTTTCCGCCAGCGGATTCTCCCGGCTCATGATCAGCACGTAGGAAAACTTGGCCACCATCTCGTAGGACAGTCCTTTTTCCTCCAGAAGATCCTTGAAATACTTATCGTAATTTTCGGCGTAACGGATGATGCCCAATTTGTAATCGTTGTTCAGGACGTTGTTGATGGTTCTCTGGGAATTGGTTTCCTTGTAGAAAATTTCCGCCATACCGTCCTCAATGTGCTTTGAGAAATGGGCAAAAGCGTCGGATATGTAGCAGGCACGGGGCACGGAGATGGAAAACTTCTGCTTCTTCGGGGAGCCCTGCTTGTAGATCAATTCCACCTCGTCGATCTGCTTGAGAATATTCTTGGCGTAGTTGATAAATTCCTCGCCCGCCGGGGTCATGACCATACCCTTTGCACTGCGGTCAAAAATAGTGATTCCCAGGGAAGCCTCCAATTCCTTAATGGCACGGCTCAGATTGGGTTGGGCAATATACAGCCTCTCTGCCGCCTTATTGAGAGATCCATTGTTAGCAACCTCAACGGCATATTTCATATGGAGTACGTTCATACAGTCAACCTCCCCTGTCAGTACAAGCGTGGGTCTGGATACATTATATCACATTGACAATGCAATTTCCACCGAATCGATAAAAAAATACTGATTTTTTTCACAAGTCCCCACGTACAAGGATTCCCCAGCATAATTACCGATCACATGAATAATTGGCGTCTGAACGGGTTGGTTCAGACGCCGTTTCTTTAGTTTTGGTTATGAATCGGAAACTCAATTTCTTCAGCATCCGGCTCATTACTGTTCCCAATAATGCTATCCACAATCCCCTCGTCAATATCATCCGATATATTCATGATATTCCCTTTTGGGGTATCGTGAAAGAGTCCACCGCACTCTTGATGATCCGTGGCGTTTTTATTAAACTCTGTTCACCGTGATCGTATGCTCCTTTGCCGGTGCATCCTCGGCGGCATATCCGAACACGGCGCCGAGAACAGGCGTAAAGCCATCGGGAACTCCAACCAACGCCGAAAGCTCGGCATTCCCGGCAAGTGCCGCAATGGGCGCGCCCATAATACAGCTGTCAATGCCAAGGGCGGTAGCGGCCAGCACCATGTTTTCAATCACTATACCGCCGTTTGCGTAGTCCATACCTTCTCTGTGCGGCGGCAATGAGGATACGACGATCAGCGTTTTCGCGCCATAATTGAGATTTTTTCTCACGCCAATTGCGGCAAAGACAGCCTCTCTCGCTTGATCAAAAATCTGCTCGATCAGCCCCTCGTGCTGCACCACCGTGATGTGGAGCGTATCGTATCTTGCCAGGGCTATGGGAGCGGCACAGCCTGCCTTGATAATGGCGGCAAGAGCTTCCTCGCTGATCTGCACCGGCTTGTAGCTGCGAGTGGATTTTCTTTTGGCGATTGCTTCTAACGTGTTCATTTTATCCCCTTCCCAACTTTTTCATTGTTTTTCGTTTTTCGGCCTGTTACCGCGATTTTATTCCTTACCGCGTGTGCTGTAAGCAGTACATAGGATGCATCCGTCCTCGCGAGAGACAGATGCGCGTAAGCAACGGCTCGGTTTCCAGGTTCATTATACCACAAAATACGCTCCGCTTCAACAATAAACCGGATATGCCGCCCAATCCCACGGGCAGCTGCAGACAAACCTTTTTATAAAGCACGGCACTATTGCCGTTTTGGCCAATCTATGCTACAATATATTCACAAACGGAAGGGAGGCCACAGCCATGACAAAGCAAACCTTTCTCGATTACTGTCGGAATGCCTACGGCACAGCGGCAGACTACCCCTTCGACGAGGATTTCGAAACGGCGGTTTTGCGCCACAGCGGAAATCGCAAGTGGTACGCTATCGTAATGCGTGTATCCCGGCGCAAGTTCGGCTTCGACTGTGACGAGGTAATCGACGTAGTGAACGTAAAGCTGCCGCTGGAGATGTTCGGCTCCTTTGGCCCCTCGGAGGGTGTATATCCCGCCTATCACATGAACAAACTCCATTGGATTTCACTGCTTCTGCCCGATATCGCGGATGATTTGACAGAGTTTCTGGTGAACGCCAGCTTTGAAGCGACCAAGGACAAAAAGAAACGCAAAAAACACGAATAAAAAAAGAGGTTTCGTTCCCCATACGGGCGAAACCTCTTTTTCTTAGATATCCTCTCCTATGATACCCCATTCTTACTCTTCAAAATCTGCTTAATAATCCAAAACTGTATCCCATCCGGCAAAACGTTCAACAGGAGCAGCAGAGGATTGCGGTTGATGGTGTAAGCGAATTTCGTCTTTCTTTTACGCAGCAGGCGGATTACTTTTTTCGCGATGGCCTCGGGGCATACGCTCCTTGCCTCCACCCTGTTCACGATACGGCTGAATCGATCGGCGTTGCAGGTGTAAAGATTGGTCTTTTTATGGAAACGCTCCAAGGCGGCCGTGGAAACGCTCAGCATTCCCGTAGTGACGGCACCGGCCCGCAGTACGCTGACCCCGATCTCCTTCAGCTGCAATTCCATACGCAGCGAATAGGCATACTTATCGAGGGCGCTCTTGGTGACGGCATAGATTCCCGTAAAAGGGAGCGGATCCAACGGTGCCAGCTCGCTCGTGGTAATGAGGATACGGGAGCCTGCACAAAGAAGCGGCAGAAAGGTTTTATTCACAAGAAAAACGCCGCCCAGGTTGATCTTAAAAATCCGCTCAAACTCCTCCGTTTCCATTTCCACAAGAGAATCGAGCATATAGATCCCGGCAAAATGGATCACCGCAAACAATGATTCCGTATTCTGCCGCACCTGCTGATACGCTGCGATAACGCTTGCTTCATTGGTAATATCCGCCCGGATGGGGATGATATTTTCACTTGCCTCACCCATCACCCGATCCAGGGCAAAGACACGGAATCCTGCCCGGGCCAGGGCATCGGCTGTGGCTTTTCCCATCCCGCCGCAGGCACCTGTGATCAAAACTGACGGTTTCACAAATTTCACTCCTTTGCGATGTTATCTTTCAATCTTACTTCACGCTGTTCATTTCGTCCACGGTCCCGCAGGACTTGGCGGTCATCTCCACCCACGCAGGTCGGAATCCGCTTCGGATCGCGTTGCGAACCGATTTTACGTTACTCCAGGCCGCGCAGTAAAACGGAACTTTGCCGCGCTTCAATATCTCGATGGCAAGGCGACTGGTAAGAGCGGACGCAATTCCCTGCCGACGGTAATCGGGCAGCACGTCAATGCCGATCTGCCACATAGTATCGCAGTCGGCAGAGCAGCCGGCAAGGCCGATGAGCTTATCTCCGTCGTACGCCCCCACGCCCAAAACGTCCAGATGCCGTCTTTGTTTACACAACGCATTGCTCCACTGGGGCAAATAAAGATCGCAAAAATCCCCTTGCGTTAAAGCACGGGTTTCATAGGCGCACTCCAGGGCGTGCAACGATGGTATATCCGGCAGAAAATATTCTGCCATAAAGCAGATCTTCTGACCTTTTGCCATCAGTGCCTCATTCAAAACGTGCAGATGCGGAGTCTCAAAGCAATGCTCGGCAGGATAGGAATTTATGTACTTTTCCGTAATCCCGTAAAACTCCGGGGACACCGATGCCACGATATTGTTGCCGTAGGATACCAGCTGACAGGAAAACGGCAGTTTCAGATACCGCCGCGCACAGGCACTCTCCCGGGAAAGAACGATCACGTTTTCGCTCTTTTCAAAATCACCGGCATCGGCGGACAGATCTTTTGCGGATTGCTCCATAGCTATTTTCAGAATTTCACGGTTTGTCATAACAGTCTACTCTCAATAAATCGAATCTTCTCCGCATCCTTTTTCCCACGCACGCGCGCACGGTAACCGTCCCGGCTGGATCTCTTATAAACGCGCAGATACTGCTCCGGGGACAAGATCATAAAAGGGACACTGTCCGCTTCCCTGCGCAGAATCTCCTCGCAGCGGATACCGGCAAAGGTTTCCAGATCCTCTACATCGGCATAGGAATACGAAACGCCCTCTCGCACAAAGGTGTGCTCATGTGCATCGGTAAGAACATATCCGTATGATTCCAGAATTTTCTTGAACTCCGGCCAGCGATCGGTAATGAACGTTTTCGGAATCAGGATATCAATATCATCGGCGGCCAGATCGTCTCCGCTCAGGTATTCCAACCCCAAGGAGCCGTACAGCAGGGGAACGATCCCCAACGTATCCGACAGCAGCCGAGCGTTTTGCAGAAAAAGGCCCATCTTCCCGTTATTTTCCATCGTAAACCTTCCGGATCCTCGCCAGTATTTCCTCGTCCGCCGGACAGAAATCGTATTCCGGTATTTCGCTTGGTGTAATCCATCGGATGTCGTTATGCTCCAGCTTTTGCGGTACGCCCTCGGCAACGACGGCATGAAACAGGGTCAGGTGCACCGTCAGATCGGGATATTCGTGGACCACGTCCATAAATACCTCACCGACGGCAAGCGTAACGGCAAGCTCTTCCCTGCACTCGCGGATCAGTGCCTGCTCCTTTGTTTCTCCCGGCTCTACCTTACCGCCCACGAACTCCCAGAGAAGCCCGCGCGCCTTATGGGCGGGGCGCTGGCAGATCATAAACCGATTATCCTGCCAGATGAGTGCGGCTACTACTTCGGTTATCATATGCAAAAGACCTTCCCTGTTTGATTTACGGTATTTCCACTTTTCCCGTGTTTTGGGACATGTGCGTTCACTATATCTATCATACCGCATTTTTCGTCTTTTTTCAATCCTTTCCGGGAAGTGAATAACAAAAAACACCGATGAGGAATCATACGATTCCCCCATCGGCGTTCGCTTCGTCTTACGTGACACGTAATGATTTTTTCACCAGGTTGAGTCCCAGCAAAAACACAATAATGCATACGGCTGAACCGGTGGCCACGTTCATAATGCGAATCTCCATCTCCGTCATTCCCTCAAAGGAGACCAGCATGGAGCGCTGCAAGGAAAAGATAGAAACGAATGCAGCGGCAAAGGAAATGTTCCGCAGCGTGATCAATTTGGCAGAAGAACTCCGGCGCGCCTTTATCCATTTTATCGTGGCAAGAGTAATTTTGGAAAAAGCATAGACTGCCAGGGAGATCATCAAAATCTCGTGAAAAACAGTTCCCCGATCCCGAAGGAAAGCAAGCAACACGATGCCCGCCAGCGGCAAGGACAGAATCATCAGCATAATGCCGGTGAACCTCAAAATAAACCGCTCGCTCTTTTTTGTGTACATCACAGCCAAGCGAACCGTGCTCAAAATGACGTAATAGATACCGACGGTGAAAAGCCACCACGAGCGGGTTATTACGCCGAGTGCGATGTGATATGCGCTAAACGCTATAGAAAACGCCAAGCCGACCACCGCAAAATTCATTCTTTTATTCGTTGGCATACAACTTCCCCACAACGCATTGCATGATGACCCCTGTAATGGTATCGATGCTGTCGGTGCAGTTGTTTTCGAGCCATTCCATAACGATGGCGGTGATCCCGGAAAGATAAAACTTCATTGTATAGGATTTGGTTTCCTCCGGAAACGCAAACCGTGTCAGAATCGGATCAAATATGTGCACAAACATTTTTTGATACACCTTATCTAACCCCAGGGAACCGACTTCCTTGACAGCGGTTTTGAATACCCGCCGGTTATCCTTGATGAACGTCAGATAGGGTGTGAGGTATTTGGGAGAGATATATACCAGGTCTTTCAGATCACTTTCCAAAAAACGATCCGCTACGCTTTGTACGTCACCGGGGAAATAGGAGAGAAAGCGATCCAGTATATACTGGGTGGCCTCCCGCAACAGATCCGACGTGTTTTCATAATGCAGATAAAAGGTGGATCGGTTAACCCCCGCCGCATCACAGATTTCACGGATCGTGATATAAGCAAATTCCTTCTTATCAAGAAGGGACAGGAGGGCCTCGTCCATTTTTACCGCCGTGTTAAAATATTTACTCTCGCTTCTGTTCATACGAGAATCCCTCCGTCAAAAAATTATTTATCTTCGCTGATCGCTCTTGCCAACTCCATGATTTCAAACGCGTACTTCTTTTTGCCGTTTTCCAGCATTCTCTTATAGATGGGATAGTTGATTCCCACGCAGATAAAGCCGGCAACACCAAGCACGAGGCCAAGCACGGTAAGGGGCATTGTACCTCCGATCACCTGCATGGACAAACACATGCCGAGGCCTGCCACAAGGGTAGACACAATACCGAAGGTATAGGTAAATACCGTTGCGGGCATCTTGGCTTTTGCATCCAGCTTGCGAAGGGCGATAATTTTGGAGTTGTCCTTGGGAGCATACTCTTTTGCAATAGATTCTGCGTAAATCTTGTCTGTGTTCATTTTGTTTCTCCTTTTCGGTTGTTTTGTTGTGACTTTATTATACCAACCGCGAGGAAGAAACGGAACAACATGATTTGCAAAATATGTTGCTTTTAGAAAATGTTTTAGAATTTAACCATCGTCAAATTCTCATCTGTTTTTCTGCTTTTATCACAAGTTTCGCCTTTGTATTACAAAGGCATCGGGCAAAGCCCATACCCCTTATTCTTCTGTGTATAATTTCTCATAATACCAACGGATAGGGTTTTCGTAAATGTATTTTGCTCTTGTTTCGTAATCCTCGCAATCACGAATAA
>JBGVKV010000020.1:0-7643 GCA_045123975.1 Eubacteriales bacterium
CTAAGCGGACCAGACAGGATACGTCCGAAAGTTCCTCGGGTGTTTCCGTAATCCCGTCAAAGTCACATCCGAGACAGACGGTGTTTTCGCCGCCCAGACGGATGTAGTGACGAATGTGATCGGCAACGGCCGCGATGCCGCAGGCATCGGTTGTAAGATGCTCCGGGCAAAGACTGATGCCAACGATTCCGCCGCAATCGGCGATGGAACGGAACTCTTCATCCGTTAAGTTCCTTGTGTGCGGATGGACGGAAAACGCATTGGCGTGGGTAGCCACAATGGGCTTGCCGTGAGCCTTGGCCATCTGCACGACCTCCGCCGTCACCGCGCGGGATGCATGGGATACGTCGGGAATGATGTGCAAATCAAAGCATTTTTTCACCACGTCACGTCCAAATTCCGTCAGCGGTCCGTTCGTGTCGTGGGAACCGCCGATGCAGGTTTCGCCTGCCCAGGTGAGAGTGAGAAACCGTACGCCGTTGTTTTGCAGGATACTCAGCCGTGACAGATCTCCGCATAAGATCCGTGCATCCTCCACGGCAGGGATAAAGCATCTCTCACCGGTGGTCAGCGCACGGCGGACATCCTCTTTCGTCCGTCCAAGGAAAGCGTTCGGGCAATTCTCCACCTCCAACGCAAAGCGTTGGCTGATGCGGAGGTATTCCTCCCAGGCATCCCCGTCACTGAGGCGGCAGTCGCTCCACACAGCGGCCGACTGAATATACACCTGGTAGGGTGCGGTTTTTTCCAAAGAGATATGCAGGCCGTTTTGGGTAAGCGGCGCATTTTTGTGTGCCATTTCATATGGGGTATCGCAGTGCAGATCGAAAAGCTTCAATGGAACCTCTCTCCTCTCATTCCGTTGACGGCATTTTTGAAGTGCCGGATCTCCAATACGTGATATATCTCCGCGTGGGGATCCACATATACTTCGATTACATCAATATTCGGAATCAGGGTGGGGTATTCGCCGGCGTGTGCATGGAGATACTGCCGTGCGGCAGTCATCAAGCACTCCTGCTTCCGACGGTTGACCGCATCGGCCGGGCGTCCGTATCCGGTATCTATGCCCGGTTTGGCGCGGCGTGTCTTTACTTCGGCGAACACAAGATGCGTGTCGTTTTTTGCGATAATATCGATTTCACAGTGGCCGATATATACGTTGCGGCCGAGGATTTCGTAGCCGTTCTTTTTCAGGAACAAGGCGGCGGATTCCTCGCCCATACGGCCGAGAGTCTTGGTGCTCATTTCGATTCCGCCTGTTTTTTCTCCAACGCGGCGGCCAGCTTTTCACGGTCCTTTTCAAGAAAACTCAAAAAAGAGCGGCGGTGGTAGGGGCAGGGGCCGAATTCATACACAGCCAGCTTGTGTGCCGGTGTGGGATAGCCCTTGTGCTTGGCAAATCCGTACTGCGGATACTCCGCGTCCATATCGATGCACATCCGGTCACGGGTGACCTTGGCAAGGATGGACGCGGCCGCAATGGACGGAGACAGGGCGTCACCGGAAACAATGGCCCTGGCCGGCACCGCGAAGCCTCGGTTGATGCATCCGTCCACCAGAACCAGATCCGGCTGAGGGGTGAGCCCCGCAATGGCGCGGCGCATGGCAAGAAGGGATGCTTCCAATATATTATATTGATCAATTTCCTCAGGGGATGCAGAGGCAATACAGTAGGAAAGGGCGTTCTCGGTAATGACGTCAAAAAGCTTTTCCCGTTTTTTCTCCGTCAGTTTTTTGGAGTCGTCCAGGCCATCCGGCAAAAAATCCGGAGGGAGGATACAGGCTGCCGCCACAACCGGGCCGGCTAAGGGGCCGCGGCCCGCTTCGTCCGTTCCCGCAATGACACAGCAGGTGTCCGTAAGGAACTGGCGGTCAAACTCAAGCGTCGGCATGGTCGGTGTCTCCTTTGGTCGGTACTGCGTCCAGCGTAATGCGCCCGATTTTTCCCGAGCGGAATTCTTCCAGGAGGATACCCGCGGCACGTTCCGTGTCTACCTCACCGCCGGAGATAAGGAATCCCCGTTTACGGCCCACCAGTTCCAGCAGCTCATACGGCTTCATCTCCAGAAGGGGGGCGGCGTCACCCAGCTTATACCGTGCGCAGAACAGATCCGGTGCAATACGGACGAGACGGGAACAGAGAATCCCGGCAAGGGACTCCGTATCCAAAATAGCATCTTTTATGGCGCCGGTGGCTGCCAGATTCTCTCCGATGACGGTGTCATCGAATTTCGGCCACAAAACGCCGGGCATATCCAGAAGATCGATCCCGTAAGAGGTAGTTACCCACTGCTTGTTCAGGGTTACACCGGGACGGTTTTCCACCTTTGCTTTTTTGGAGCCGTTCAGTCGGTTTACAAGGGAGGATTTGCCCACATTGGGGATACCTACGATCATCGCCTTGAGGGCGCGGCCGTGCATTCCCTTGGATTCGTACTTTTGTACAGTATCCTGCAGGATTCGGCGTACAGCAGGTGCAATATTTTTCAGTCCGTCGCCGGTGACGCAGTCGATGGCCAGGGCGTTTCCTCCCTCAGCACGACACAGCTCCATAAATTTCGCTGTAGCGGAGGGATCGGCCAGGGACGATTTGTTGAACAAGGTCAATACCGGCTTGCCGGCGGTCAGAGAAAGGATTTCGGGATTTTTGGAGCTGATCGGGATACGGGCGTCACGCAGCTCCAGTACAATATCGACCAGCTTCAGATTCTCGCTGATAAGCCGGCGGGTTTTGGCCATATGACCGGGAAACCACTGAATGGTCTGTGAGGGCATACGACAATCTCCTTAACAATTTGATGTGAATAAAATTCAGTCGAATACGGTGAACCGCGAGAAAGGGAACAGGCGAACGATGGCCTTGCCCACAATACACCGCTCATCGATCAGGCCGATCTCACGGCTACGGCTGTCGGCAGAATGGTTGCGGTTGTCACCCATGACAAACACGTGTCCTTCGGGAACTACGATAGGATAACTCCAATCGGAGGTGATGTATCCGTCTGCGGCCAGCTTCCTGTAAGGCTCGTCCACCACTTCGCCGTCGACTGTTACCGTCCAGGTCTCAAAATCGATATCGATGACTTGGCCCTCCGTGGCAATCACTCGCTTGATGATAGGATCACTGTAGTGACGGAGTCCCACGTTGTGTACCACAACAATGTCCCCGGCTTCCGGCTCGTAAGGAAGTGCGGAAACCAGCAGATAATCGTTGTGCAAAAGTGTGTTTTCCATGGACGGACCGTTGACCACCGTAGGATGCACGACGAATGTAAACAGGATCATGATAACGGAAGCACATACCGTAAACATCTCCAGGATTTCAAAGATGTCAGACGCAAGCTTCCGCAAACGGTTCTCCGGGGCATTGGATTCAGGCGCTTCCGCAGGATCGGTAATGTCCTTTTGCTCACCGTCAAAGGGCAGCTGAGGATTGTTGTTCAGATCCATAGTCAATATCGCTTTCTTATTTTTCAATCATAATACCGAACAGCGTGCTGCCGTCGGCGATGTGATGATTCATCTTTGCGCAGTTGTCCTCGCTGAACAGATCTACTCCGGCCGATTTCTTGCGGGAATCGTACATAAAGAAGGGAACGGGCTCGTGAGAGTGAGTGCGGATCTCCACAGGCGTGGGATGATCGGGGAGAACGAGCACCTTGAAATCTTCGCCGGATTCTTCGAGATACTTGAATACAGGCGCCAGGATCAGCTCGTCGATCTTTTCGATGGCTTTTACCTTTACGTCCCATTCGCCGCGGTGACCGCATTCGTCGGGAGCCTCTACGTGTACGTATACCAGATCGTTTCCGCGGTGGAATGCGTCAATAGCCGCCGTGGCTTTACCGGTGTAGTTGGTGGAATAGTTGCCGGTGGCACCGTCCCCGTTGATGACTTCCATGTCGGCGCAAAGTCCGATACCCTTGATCAGATCTACCGCGGAAATGACAGCACCGTTAATACCCCATTTTTCCTTGAAGGAGGGAAGAGCAGGCTTGGTGCCGGGGCTCCACAGCCAGGGGGAGTTGGCGGGACGCAAACCGCGACGGCGGCGATCCTCATTCACAGGATGGTGATTGAGAACCTCATAGCCCCGTTTCATAAACTCCAGGAAAGCGGCTCCGCCGTTGTCTTCCTTGGGGAGATAGTCTTTGATCTTTCGTCCGATGATGTCGTGGGGACGCTCAAAGTTGTATTTGGAATCTGCATTCTTCCAAACGAGGCAGTGACGGTAGCTGATACCGGTGTGCAGGATACGACCTTCCATAGGCAGTGCCTCGTTCAAAGCACGCACCAGCTGATCGGCTTCCTCGGTTGTGATCTCGTCGGCGCTGTGGTCCACCATGGTCTTTTCCTCGTAGGGAAGATCATCATCGGAAACAGTAACCACGTTGCAGCGGATCGCGGTGTCATCGGGCGCCAGCTCGATGCCCATGCTTACAGCCTCCAGAGGAGATCTGCCGCGGGAATATACAGCGGGATCGTAGGAAAGGATCGCCAGATTGGCCGTATCGCTTTCCGGTACCATATGGGCGGGTACGTTCATCGCTGTGCCGGCTACGGAGATCTTCGCCAGGCGGTCCATGTTGGGCTTGTGGGCGGCCTCCATGGGGGTCTTTCCGTTCAGGTGAGGAATGGGGCGGTCAGCCATGCCGTCCGGGATCAAAACAAAGTATTTCATAATTCAGTGCCTCCGGGATTTGCAGGATATAAATTGTAAAATAAGGATAGCTATCCAATAATACAGTATAGTATATCATATATAGAAAGAAAATGCAAGTTTTTTGGACATCAAATGCAAAAAACACATCATATTCCCGCGCTGAAAAATATTGCAAAAAAACTTGAAATATTTTCGAAAAACCTATTGCAAAACGAAAGAAAGAGTGATATAATACACAAATGTATGAAAGGATGCGCACATCCCCTCTCAGATGGGCGTGTTCGAGGATCACGGATGAATAAAGGAAAGGGGTGAATGTTTTGCCGAATATTAAGAGTGCAAAAAAGCGTGTTAAGGTTATCGCAACCAAAACGCTCCAGAATCAGATTTTCAAGAGTCAGCTCCGCACCGCGATCAAGAAGTTCCTTGCAGCGGTTCAGGCTGGTAACAAGACCGAGGCTGAGGCTGCTTACAAGCTCGCAGTAAAGAAGGTTGACCAGGCTGTTGGCCACGGTATCCTCCACAAGAATGCTGCCGCACACAGAAAGAGCCGTTTCACTAAGCTGCTCAACGGTATGAACTGATAACAGATATGCCCGTCATGCTCCGACGGGCTTTTTGTTTTTTTTAGGCAGAGATACGGATAGTGTGTACCGGGACAAAAAAGTAATTCATAAAAATTAAAAAAACACTTGCATTTGTAAAAGTTGTGTGTTATAATATTGCTTGTGCATAGGGGTGTAGTTCAGTTGGTAGAACGGCAGTCTCCAAAACTGCATGTCCAGGGTTCGAGTCCTTGCGCCCCTGCCAAAAATAAGTCCATCGCATTCGCGATGGACTTATTTTTTTGTTCTGCTTGGAAGGCAAGGGCTCGAAGGGCGCGTGCTGAATGACAGTCCGGGGGACTGTCAGATCGCGCCACCGCTCCGACCCGCAGGTCGGGCGAGTCCTTGCGCCCCTGCCAAAACAATAGGGATGGCTTTTGCCATCCCTATTGTTTTTTGTTTACGTTAGAAAGCGAGGACTCGAAGGGCGCGTGTTGAAATCGAAAACAGTTGAAATTTTCACGGATTTGCGGTACAATGAAGCAAGAAAGGCGGTGCTTTTATGACAAAGCAAGAGGTTTTGCAGGGTGCGCTTGCGTTGAATGGCAGTGATAAAGATTACACTGTTACAGTAAAAGGAAATAAAATCATTATCGAAAGCAGATATCGCGGCGCATATATGCGGGAAACGAAGTTTCGCTGTATTGCACGACTGAGGGATGACGCTACATATACAGAAACCAATTACAGTTCTGACGGACGCTATATACAATATGGCAGGCTCAGTACAAGAACTGTGTCGTACAGCTTGGACGGATCGGTGCGAACATTTGAGGCGGAGGAGATAAAAACAGTCCTGAGAGATTATCTTGCAAAGTGCGGGTACAGAAAAACGAAAAATTATTTTTTGCTTGCTTTGTCTACTCTCGTTCCAGCAGTGTTTGTTGCATCAACGTTGATTGGCATTATTATTTCATGGTCGTCCGTGTCCGATTTTGTCGACACGAATGGGCCGGAGAATTTTGCACTGACCGAAATTACCAGGGATGATATTGTCAGCAGTGCCAACAATTATAAAAATTTTTTGATAACAGGAAGAAACAGTGGCTATCACACAAATGTTACCGGGGCAACCCTTCGAGAGAAGGATTATGATCACGTCAGAAAATCGTTCGGGAAAATCCATGGCGTTATAATTCTTCAGGCAACGCAGATATCCGGCGATACACTTGCTCTCCGTATCGATAGTTCCGTGGAATCCGGTAACGCCGAAATAGTAATTGTTGTTGATGAAGAGTATTATTGTTCGGTGGCTGTGAATCAAACGGAATCCGTTACCCTGCAAGGCATTGCAGGTAAGGAAATCGTTGTGAAGCTTGCGGGCGAGAATGCTAAAATGAAAATTGAGATTACACGCGAGTATTAAATAGATTGTGGTGTATTTCAATTCATCTGGGAATTGTTATATTTATAGGGTTAAAATTATGTCAAAAGTAAAACTCTACGCACCGGGATACTACAAGGATTTCTCCTGCATTGCCGATCAGTGTACCCACAGCTGCTGTATCGGCTGGGAGATCGATATTGACGGGGTCACCATGGAGAAATACGCGTCGGTTTCTCACGGGTACGGGGAACGGATCCGCGAAAGCATCGATAGGACCGGCACGCCCCACTTCTGTCTTGCGGCAAGGGATCGGTGCCCCCACTTGGACGAAACCGGTCTGTGCCGTATTATCTCCAACTTGGGCGAGGCGTATCTGTGCGATATCTGCCGGGAGCATCCCCGGTTTTATAACGATACATGCCGCGGCAAAGAGGTGGGCCTCGGTATGGCCTGCGAGGAGGCCTGCCGCATCATTTTGCAGTCGGACGAATACGGCCGGATGATCGAAATCGGTGAGGTGGACGGTGAGATTGAATCCGCGGATTTCGATGCTGTCGCCTGCCGGGATTCCGTGTATGAAATTCTGTCGGATAACTCCATTCCGTATGCGGAAAAGCTGATGCGGATACAAAACGAATACGGCGTCCGTCCGGATACGCTGCCCGATGAAGCCTGGCGTGAATTGCTCGCATCTCTGGAGTACCTGGATGAATCCCATAGAGAAATGCTTGCCCGCTATTCCTCCGATGCATGCACACCGCCGGAGTGGGAGAAGCCGCTGACCCGGGCGCTGGCTTATTTCATCTACCGTCACGGATCCGGTGCGCGGGATGTGCGGGAATTTCGGGAAGCAGTGGGCTTCAGCCTGTTCTGTGAGCGGCTGCTGGCATCTGCCACCAAGGCAGAGCGTGCACAGAATATATCCGATTTCATTCGCCTGGCGCGGATTATTTCCGAGGAAATAGAGTATTCCGAGGAGAATACCGAGGCGATTCGTCTTGAGTTTTCATTTATGATGGAGGATTGAATATGTTTCCGAAGGAAC
>JBGVKV010000021.1:0-3626 GCA_045123975.1 Eubacteriales bacterium
ACTACGATCTGCTGGCATTTTTGGCTTCCAATCTGGGACGAGCCTATTCCCGTGAAGAACTTCTTGAGGAAATTTGGGGATACGAGAATTATTACGGCGATACCCGTAACGTGGACGTTACCGTATGCCGTCTTCGCAATAAGATCGAGGACGATCCGTCCAAGCCCGAATACCTGATGACCAAACGCGGGGTCGGCTATTACCTGCGCCGTCCCTGACATCATCCCGGCGGAGAGTAAATATGTTCAAAAGTTTGTATTTTAAGATCGTTCTGATTCTGCTGGTTTTCATTGTGGCGGTTATGAGCGTGGTCAGCATCGTGCTGCTGAACAGCGTAACCTCCTTCTACGTCAACCAGTTCATGGAGCAGATGGACGAATGCTTTGCCGAGAATTCCACCTTATATGGGGAATTACAGGAGGCGCTCGATGGCGCATCCTATGCGGATAAGCAGAAAACGATCCTTAAATCCTATGAGAGCGTTTTGGGGATCGATGCCTACCGAAACTACTATATTCTCACCATGGACGGCGTTATGGTGGACGGATCCGATGCGGAATTGGGCCGTGATCTCCGGATCACGCCGAATATGCTGTCCGCCATGGGCGGGAAAACGGAAAACAAGCTCCTGCGTGGCGACGGATACACGGATTTCGCGCTGTATCTGCAGAACGGCGATGCGGAATGTATCGTGTACGTTAAAGATAGCCTGGAGGAGATGAATCAGCTTAGCTGGCGGCTTCTCTCCATCATTCTGCAGACCTTGTTTGTGGGTATTATTATCGCGATTCTATTGTCCTTTTTCCTGGCGAAGGCCATTACGGCGCCGATCCAAAGCCTTACGAAAAACGCACAGCTGGTGGCGTTGGGTGAGTTCTCCCACGAGATCGAGGTCCATTCCACCGATGAGATCGGTATTTTGACCGATACGTTCAACAACATGAAGAACGTACTGAAAAACACTCTTCTGGAGATCGACGGTGAGAAAACCAAGCTGAAAACGGTGCTCTCCTGCATCTCCGATGCTATCGTGGCATTTACCGACGGCGGCGACGTGCTGCATTCCAATGAGAGCGCGCAAAAGCTGTTTGGCGGCGATCTGGAAAAATCCTTCGGAATGGATCGGTTCTTCGAGCTTCTGGATATTCCCCTGGAGCGGAACGCCAAGGGAATCGTGACCACGTCCAGTGTTTCCAACGTGGAGAAATCCGATGACGGCACTTTGATTTTCCGTGACCGTCCCTTTGGGGGACGGGTGTTTGACGTAAGCTTCGGACGAATCCATTATTTGTCCGATAACGCCAAGCACGTGGGCCTGATTGCCGTTATCCACGATATTACGAATCGCTTTGAACTGGATAAATCCCGCCGCGAGTTCGTGGCGAACGTTTCCCACGAATTGCGCACCCCCCTTACGTCCATTAAGGGTGCCTGCGAAACGGTAATGGAGGATCCGGAAATGCCGGAGGAAACCAGACAGTACTTCCTGGATATGGCGCTGACGGAAAGCGACCGAATGACCCGCATCGTATCCGACTTGCTGGTGCTGTCCCGTCTGGATAACAAGCGTACCCAGTGGAAAGTGGAAACCTTCGATCTGTGCCGTTCCGTATCCCGCTTGATTGAGGTAATGCGGGTGGATATTGAGGCACGCGAACATACCGTTACCTTTACCTCTGAGGGACATATCCCTCAGATCACGGCGGACAGAGAGCGCATTGAACAGGTTATCGTCAACGTGATCTCCAACTCGGTAAAATACACGCCCGTAGGCGGAAAGATCGACGTCAGCGTCACTTCGGCGGAGGAAAAGGTTTCCTTCCGCGTGAAGGATAACGGAATCGGTATTCCCGAGGAAGATCTGGGACGTATTTTCGAGCGATTCTACCGTGTGGAAAAATCCCGAACCTCCGAGATGGGCGGCACCGGCCTTGGCCTTGCCATTGCCCGGGAACTGATCGAAGCCCACGGAGGCGATATACAGATCGAAAGCCAACTTGGTGAGGGCACAGCCGTTACCGTAACGCTTCCGATCGTGTGCAATCCCGCGTAAATTTACTGCAATTGACTTGTGAAAGGAGGAAAGCGTCCGTATGTCCGGAAAAAATCTGTTTGCAAAGTGTACCGCGGATCTGTGGCTGAATTTGCTGATTTGCGTCTTGCTTGTCACGCTGCTTGCTCAGTGCGGTGTGTTCTTGGCTCAGTTTGTGGAGAATGGCAAGACGGACGGGGAGATCCCGTTTGAGATGCAGATGCTTTCCACCTCGACCCAGGACTCCCGACTGAATATCGATGCGGACTTGTTTCAGCCGTCGCTGATTGCCGTGTCGTCGGGCGGAAAATCTTCCGCGATTCTGAATTCTTCCGCGGTCGTTCGGGAGGTATATACCGATATCAGTCTGTGTCTGTTTGATGCACTGCAAAACGAGCCGGTGGAAGTTTCAGCGGACCGTTGGAATGAGGCGGCATTGGGGGAGAATTACGTATACGTGCAGTACCCCGCGGAATTCCCCTATCAGATCGTGTTTGCCTACGCCGCCGCAACGGCGGAGAGCGATAGGCAGATCCGCCGGGCGGATACGTACATTGGCGTTCGTGAGGCACTTATGCTTCCGGATGAATCCGGGAAAATCTCCCTTGTGTTTGTGCGGGGTGAGGGCGGCTCCTATGCATTTGCCACCGAGTCCGAGGCGGATATGGAAAGGTTTTCCGCGTATCCCGGGGCATACCCCGATGTGTTTTATCCGGGCGCTCTGAGTGTGGCAGAGGGCAGGGCGGAGTTCTCCGTATCGGAGAAGATTGCGGTAAGAGACGTCTTTGTGTCGGAAATCGGTGTCAGTGCGCTTCTTTCCAATCGCGATCATCTGGAGGATCTTTTCCGCCTGCTGAATTACAATCCGGATAAATTGCGCTATCACACGGAGACGGACGGCACCTTTGTGTACGTGGAATCCCACGGTGTTCTCCGTATGGATGCCAGAAGTGTCCAATATTCCGCAACCGAGCAGGGCGGCATTTCCTTGTCCCGTATTATAGGACGGGAAGCAAGTGGGGATATTTATTCCTATTTGCGGGCAGCCTCTCACATCGTGTGGCGTCTTTCCGATATGGATCCACTGTATACGGGAGGAGATGCGGAATTGCGTTTGCGTTCCGTCACCACATCAGAGGGAGCGGTGACTCTTCACTTCGGCTTTTGTACGGACAATGTTGAAATTTACAGAAGCAACGGAGACACGGGCCTTCGTATCACCTTCAAGGATGACAGGATTGTGGACATTTCTATTTATATGACCATCGTAAGCCGCAGCACAAACGTGCAAAAGCTTATGCTGCAGTCCTGGTGCAAAGAATATCTGGCGCCCGGTGCACCGGCGGCTATGCGGCCGGTCTACCGTATGGAAGAGGGGGCCATTTCCATATCTGCGGAGTGGCTGGTTGAGGTGCTGAACAGAGAAGAGGTGGGCGGACAATGAAGGGATGGCGCATTGTAAAAATTACTTTGGCCGTCGTTTTGGTTTTGGCCAACCTCTTTATGATCCTGTTCCTGGATTCGGTATTCCGTGCCGATGCCTATATTCCGGAGGAAACGATCCGCCAGGCAAGAGAGCTTTTGCGCTCGGACG
>JBGVKV010000022.1:0-18819 GCA_045123975.1 Eubacteriales bacterium
CCAAAGAACGGCGCGGATCCCTTCTGTGGGTGCTGGATAAAACCTCCACCTCCATGGGAGCACGCCTTCTGCGCAGCTTTATTGAGCATCCCCTCACCGATATCTCCCGTATCGGCCGCCGCCAGGGTGCCGTCAGCGAGTTGTACGGCGATTTTATGCTGCGGGAGGATCTGCACGCCCTTTTGTCCGATCTTTTGGATATCGAGCGTCTGATCACCAAGATCAGCGTGGGCACGGCCGGCGGTCGGGATCTGCGGGCCATCAGCCAGAGCATCCGCACCTTGCCCGATATCAAGGCACTCCTGACGGAGAAAGCCACATCCGAAGAGCTTCGTTACATCGCCGAAACCATCGATCCTCTCACCGATATCCGGGAGCTGATCGATATGGCCATCGTGGACGAGCCTCCCTTTACTATCCGGGAGGGCGGCGTGATCCGGGACGGATACAGCCCCGAGGTAGACGAGCTTCGCTCCGTTATGCAGGGCGGCAAGGGCTGGATCGAGCGGATCGAGGCAGAGGAGAGAGAAAAAACCGGCATCCGCAATCTGCGAGTCAGCTATAACCGGGTGTTCGGCTACTATATCGAGGTCACCAAGTCCTTCCAGAACCTGGTGCCCGAGCATTACATCCGCAAACAGACTTTGGCAAATGCCGAAAGATACATAACCGACGAATTGAAGCGGACGGAATCCACGATTCTGGGCGCGGCGGATAAGGTGAACGGCTTGGAATACGAGTTATTCGTGGCCATCCGGGATCAGATCGCTGTGAATGCCGAGCGGATTCGCGCATCCGCCGCCGCTCTTGCGCAGATCGACGTGTACGTGAGCCTGGCCCAGGTGGCTGCCCACAATCACTACGTCTGCCCCGAGGTGGACAACAGCGACGTGGTGGACATCAAGGACGGACGGCATCCCGTGGTGGAGCAGTTTGTAAGAGATTCTTATTTCGTTCCCAACGATGCCTATCTGGATTGCGGTGATAATCGGCTGATGCTGATCACCGGCCCCAATATGGCGGGTAAATCTACCTATATGCGCCAGAGCGCTCTCATCATCCTGATGGCGCAGATCGGTTCTTTCGTGCCGGCATCCTCTGCCCGCATCGGCGTGGTGGATCGGCTGTTCACCCGGGTGGGCGCATCCGACGATCTGGCCTCCGGTCAGTCCACTTTTATGCTGGAGATGAAGGAAGTGGCCTTCATTCTGGCCAACGCCACCCGTCGGAGCTTCATCATCTACGACGAGATCGGCCGCGGTACCAGTACCTACGACGGTATGAGTATCGCCCGTGCCGTGGCGGAATACACCGCCGGTAAGAAATTGGGCGCCAAGACCATGTTTGCCACCCACTATCACGAGTTGACCGAACTGGAAAAAGAGATCCGCGGCGTAGTCAATTACAACGTGGCCGCCAAGAAACGGGGCGGAGAATTGACTTTCCTGCGCAAGATCGTCCGGGGCCCCACCGACGACAGCTACGGTATCGAGGTGGCCCAGCTGGCAGGGGTTCCCTCCGAGATCACCCGCCGTGCCAAGGAGATCCTCCGCACCCTGGAGGAGATGCGGCCGGAGGGAAAAGGTGCCGTAAAAGCAAAGGAAGAATCCTTTGCCTCCCAGCCCATCACCTTTGCGGACAGCGCCGCCGAGGAGATCAAGGAAAAACTGAAAACCTTGGATATCAATACCCTGACGCCTATTGAGGCCATGGGCTTGCTTTACGAGTGGAAAAAGAGGATTTTGGAATCATAACGGAGAGCCGATATGGGAAAAATCAACGTACTCAGCTTTGATGTTGCCAATCTTATCGCGGCCGGCGAGGTGGTGGACCGCCCTGCCTCCGTGGTCAAGGAACTGATGGAGAATGCTCTGGACGCCGGTGCCACCTCCATCACGGTGGAGATTCAGAACGGCGGCGTGTCCTTCATCCGTGTGTCCGATAACGGCTGCGGAATGGAGGCAGAGGATCTGCCCGTGGCCGTGCTTCGTCATGCCACCAGCAAGATCCGGGAAGCCACCGATCTGGACGGTATCGCCACCCTGGGCTTCCGAGGGGAAGCTTTGGCGGCTATTTCTGCCGTGTCCCGTGTCCGTATCTTCTCCAAGGTAGCGGATGCGGAGTTCGGAGCCCTTTTGGCCTGCGACGGCGGAAGCGTGGTCAGCGTGACGGAAACGGGATGTGCTCCCGGTACCACGGTGATCGTGGAGGAATTGTTCTTCAACGTGCCCGCCCGCCGCAAATTCCTGAAAAAGAATTCCACGGAGAGCGTGGCCGTTACGGGCGTGGTGGAAAAGATCGCCTTGTCCAAGCCGGAGGTGTCCATCCGCTATATTATCGACGGGGACGTGAAGTTCATGACTGCCGGCGACGGGGAATTGCGTAATACCGTCTATGCACTGTACGGACGGGATACGGCCGACCGCATGTTGGCGGTGGACCGCACCGACGGCGGTATCCGTGTGTGGGGATTCATCTCCGACGCGGACAGCGTCCGCTCCAACCGGAATATGGAGAATTTCTTTATCAACGGACGGTACGTGAAAAGCCGTACCGCCGCCGCGGCGCTGGAGCAGGCCTACGTGAGCCGCATTCCCGCGGAGAAATTCCCCTTCTGCGTGCTCAATATTGAACTCAATCCCGCGGCGGTGGACGTGAACGTCCATCCCGCCAAATTGGAAGTCAAGTTTTCCAATGAAAAAATTATCTTTGACGTGGTTTATTACGCGGTGAAGAGTGCGCTGGAAGCCACCTCCGCCCGGCCGGAATTGACTATAGCCCAACCGAAAAAACCGAATATCCCCCAGGAGAAGAGCGGCGTGTCCGCCAATCCCTTCTGGGTCAGCGATAAGGAGGCAAGCAAGCTGCTCAGCACCTTCATCGCCAAGGGCGAGCCTACCACCAATGCCGTACGCTCCCAGATTCGATTGAATACCCCCGGTATGCAGGCGGCGGCAACGCCCGTGCGTGAGGAGAAAAAGCAAGATGCGGCAGTACCCGCGCCTGTGCGCGAGGAGAAGCCGCAGCAGCCGGCACCGGTGGAAAGCTTACCCGTAACGCCTGCCCCCGTATCCCCCATTACTTATGAAACAGCCGCACCGATCCCGCCGGCCAAGCCCCACGCGGATCCTGCGCCCGCGCCTGTTCCCGAAGCCCCCGAGGCGGCAGAAGCCCCCGAGATTCCTGATTACGTGATCATCGGCGAGGCATACAACTGCTACGTCATCGTCCAGCTGGAGGATCGGCTGATCCTCATCGATAAGCACGCCGCCCACGAGCGGATTCTGTTCGATCAGCTGTGCGAGAATATGCGTGCCCGCAAAAAGAGCGCCCAGGTGCTCATGTTCTCCATCCCCGTATCCATGACGGAAGCGGAAATACAGGCACTGGAGGATCACCGGGAGCAGATCGAGTCCATCGGCTTCGCATTCAAGCGGGATGCGTCCGGTGTGCAGATCACCGAAATTCCCACGGAGATCACCCGTGAAGCGGCACCCGAGATGCTGGCCGTGCTGGCGGGACGGATCGCCGACAGTACCGGCACGGTGGAAAGCACCGGGGCGGAGTATTTTGAAGCACGGCTGTATCAGGCATCCTGTAAGGCGGCCATCAAGGGCGGTCGGCTCTATACGGGCGACAGCATCAAGTGGATCTGTGACCGGATTCTCTGCGTGCCGAAGGACGGCTCCTCTGCCATCAAGACTTGTCCTCACGGACGGCCTGTGGCATTTGAAATTCGTAAAAATTCCATTGAAAGGCAGTTTTCGCGCCTGTTGTGACGAAAACGAGATCAAATATGTTTATTCTTAAGAAAAAAGACGGAAAAGCCCGCCGCGGCTGTCTGATCACGCCTCACGGCGAGATCGAGACCCCCATTTTTATGAACGTGGCCACCTGCGCCGCCATTAAAGGCGGTATCGCCGCCGAGGATCTGCGGGACGTGAACTGCCAGGTCATGCTGTCCAACACCTACCATCTCCACCTTCGTCCCGGCGACGGTTTGGTGCATGAGTTGGGCGGTCTGCAGAAGTTCAGCGGATGGACTGGCCCCACCCTCACCGACAGCGGCGGATTCCAGGTGTTCTCCCTGTCCCAGCTGCGCCGCATCAAGGAGGAGGGCGTATATTTTGCCTCCCACATTGATGGCAAGCGGATCTTTATGGGACCGGAGGAAAGCATGCGGATCCAGTCCCATCTGGCATCTACCATCGCCATGGCCTTTGACGAGTGTATCGAAAACCCCGCGGAGTATAACTACGTAAAGCATTCCTGCGACCGTACCACCCGCTGGCTGCTCCGCTGCAAAACGGAATTGGAACGGCTGTCCCAGCTGCCCGGCACCATCAACCCGAAGCAGATGCTGTTCGGCATCAACCAGGGCAGTACTTATGAGGATCTCCGTATCCGTCATATGCAGCAGATCACGGAAATGGATCTGGACGGCTACGCCATCGGCGGTCTGGCCGTGGGTGAGGAAGCGGAGGAAATGTACCGCATCATCGAAACGGTGGAACCCTATATGCCCGAAAATAAGCCCCGCTATCTCATGGGCGTGGGTACGCCCCAGAACATCCTGGAAGCGGTGCATCGCGGTGTGGACTTCTTCGATTGTGTAATGCCTTCCCGCAACGCCCGCCACGGCAATCTGTTCACCTGGCACGGCAAGATGAATCTGCTCAACGAGAAGTACGCGAAGGATTCCCGTCCCATCGATGAAAATTGCGGATGCCCCGCCTGCCGGAATCACAGCCGCGCCTATATCCGCCATTTGATCAAGGCCAAGGAAGCCCTCGGCATGCGATTGGCGGTTCTGCACAATCTGTATTTCTACAACGATCTGATGAAGAAGATCCGTGACGCTTTGGACGGCGACTATTTCGAGAGCTTCTATCAGAAGTATCACAACGCCCTGGCCGAGCGGTCTCAGGATTGATTTTGGCAGAAGCCCTTGACAATTCCGGCATCTCGGTGTATACTATCTCAAATTCTATGGAGGATCGGCAATGTTTACCCATTCTAACTGTGTGAAATATGCTGCTATGATGCAGCCCGCAGCCCCTGCTACGTATTGGCAGAGCGTCGGGCTTACATTGCTGTACCCTTATTCAGAAAAACAGAAGTAATTCTATAAGAATAAGACAAATGCAGTGCAAGCTACGATTCCATCGTCAGCCTGCACTGTTTTTATTTTCAGGAGGTTATGTTATGGACACACAAGAGTATCTGGTAAATTACTACACAAACTACGATGAGGAAGGGCGATTGCTTTCCAAGCACGGCAGGGTGGAATACATCACCACTATGAAATACATCGAGAAATATCTGAAGCCCGGTATGCGCATTATGGAGATCGGTGCGGGCACCGGGCGATACAGCCACGCATTGGCAGGGAAGGGATACCACGTGGATGCAGTAGAACTGGTAGAGCATAACATTGAGATTTTTAAGTCAAAGATCTGTGAGGGCGAGCCGGTTACCATTACCCAAGGCAATGCAATGGATTTGTCTACCTTTGAGAGCGATACATACGATATAACCCTGCTTCTCGGCCCGATGTACCATTTGTTCACCACGGAGGATAAGCTGCAGGCACTGTCCGAGGCGATCCGCGTGACAAAAAAAGGCGGTATTATTTTTGCAGCCTACTGTATGGGTGATGCCAGTGTGCTGTCTTTTGGCTTTGTCCGCGGGCAAATTCACAGTATCATTGAAAAGTGTATGATCGATACGGAAACCTTTGATACCTTCTCCCATCCGTGGGATCTCTTTGAATTGCATCGCAAAGAGGATATCGACGTACTGCGCAATCACTTTCCCGTTACCCAACTCCATTTTATCGCATCCGACGGGTATACCAATCATATGCGGGAAACGGTGGATCAAATGGACGATGCCACGTATGCGTTGTTCCTGAAATACCATCTTGCCACCTGTGAACGGCAGGATCTGATTGGGTATTCCAATCACACTTTAGATATTTTCCAAAAGAAATAAAAAACTCCCCGCGTACAGCGGGGATTTTTCCTTTATTTCACAACCGTGCATGTTTCGATTCCGTAGTATTCAAAGCACCGCAGCGCGTCCTCGTCGATCCGCTCGCCGCTGACCACGATGGGGACAGCCGGCGGGCAGGATACGCTTACGTCGGACAGAATCCGTCCCAGGCTTTCCCCGACGGGAATCGTTTCCTTGGCGGACATAGCCGCCTCCCGCATGGACATAGCTTTCTCAGGCAATCCCATCTCCGGCGGCCGCTGTGCAATCGCCGCCCGTTTGGGAATCGACAAAAGTGCCTTTTCCAACCGATCGATGCCGTCTTTTCCGGTTTCGGGGGTCAGCATCATCACCGCAAAATCCCGATCCGCAAACTCGCACTCCACCCCAGATTCACGCAAAGCAGCGGCAAAATCCACGCCTTCGTATCCGTAGGGTTTGGTGTGGACGGTCAGCTTCAGCGGCTCATCTCCAAACAGGGAATAGCCCTGTGCAGTCAGAGTATCCCGCAGACAGCGGATTTTCTCGACAGTGTCCGCCAGTTTCTCTCTATATCCGTCTGCCAGATAGCCGTTCACCGCGTCCAGCGATGCCAGAATCAAATACGAGGGACTGGTGGTGCCGAACAGCGCCATGGCCGGCTTTACCTGGGAGAGGATTTCCTCAGGCAGGGAATCAGACAGATGCAGATAGGCGCCGCCCGTCAGCGCGGGCAGTGTCTTGTGAGCAGAATCGCAGACCATGTCCGCTCCCAAATCCATGGGGTGCGCGGAGATGGGCAGAAACTTCAGATATGCCCCGTGGGCGTTGTCCACCAAAAGAATCGCACCGTGTCGGTGGCATACCTCCGCCAGTGAGGCGATGTCGGCGCATCCGCCCAGATAATCGGGAGAGGTGACGTACATTGCTGTAGGCGCATCGGGCGCAGACAGTATTTCGTCGATCTCCTTCGCCGTGGGGGCGCAGGAGAGATAACTTTCGTTTTTGGCGGGATTGAGCCATACTACGTCCAGATCCAGTAGCACCGCCGCGCTCAAAAAAGAGCGGTGGGCGTTCCGTCCCGCCAAAATCTTCGGGGACTTTCCCTGATGGCGGGCGTGTTGGTACGCCAGATACAGCATAGCGCGGATGGAGAGGGAAGCCCCCTCCGTGGAGTACAGGGTGCGGCATCCGAACAGGCGGGAGGCATTCTCCTCACTCTCACGGATGATTCCCTCTGCGTGAAACAGATCGTCCGCCCCGTCAATTTCCGTGATATCCCAGGATTCCATTCCCAAAAGGGAATGGCCCTTGTGGCCCGGCATATGGAGCCGGAGCGTATCCGATTCGGCGTAGCGCCGAAGGAAATCAACAATCGGTGTTTTCATCATCGTCCGCCATCTTGGCGATCTGCACCATAATGGCGCATTCCATTCTCTTGCGGAAGAGCTCGCAGCCGTACTTGTACACACCCTTGACGGAGCCGGTGGCGTGGTAAGCGTTGGCGGCGCATCCGCCGGAGCAGTACAGCCGTGCCCAGCAATCCCGGCACTCCTCGCGGGAGTATACGTTGCAGCAGGCAAATTCGTTTTGGGCGTCGGTGTTGGTCACGCCGTCCCAGATGTTGCCCAGCTTGTACTTGTCCTCGCCCACGAACTGGTGGCAGGGATACAAGTCGCCCCAAGGGGTAACGGCCATATATTCGGTACCCGATCCGCAGCCGGAGATCCGCTTATAGATGCAGGGGCCGTCCGTCAGATCGATCATATAGTGATAGAAGGTAAAGGGCTTGCCCGCACGCTCTCTTTCCAGCATCAATTCGGCCAGCTTCTCATACTGATCCAGAACGATGGGAAGATCTGCTTCCGTCAACTCGGAGGGATCGCCGGGAGCGCAGACCACGGGCTCCATGCTGAGCTCATTGAAGCCCAGATCCAGCATTACCTGGATATCCTTCAGGAAATCGGGGTTGGCGTGGGTAAACGTGCCCCGCATATAGTAGTTCTTACCGCCGCGCTCCTCTACCAGCTTCTGGAATTTGGGCACGATCCGCTCCCAGCTTCCGTTGCCGGCAAAATCCACGCGGTAACGGTCGTGGATCTCCTTGCGGCCGTCCAGGCTGAGCACCACGTTGCTCATTTCCCGGTTGGCGAAATCGATCACGTCGTCATCGATAAGAATGCCGTTGGTGGTGAGAGTGAAGCGGAAATTTTTTCCGTGCTCCTTCTCCACGCTGCGGGCATAGGCCACCAGCTGCTTCACCACGTCGAAATTCATCAAGGGCTCACCGCCGAAGAAGTCTACCTCCAGATTGCGGCGGGTACCGGAGTTGGCGATCAGGAAATCCAACGCCTGCTTGCCCACCTCAAAGGACATAACCGCCCGCTCGCCGTGGTACTTGCCCTGGCTGGCGAAACAGTAAGAGCAGTTCAGATTGCAGGTATGGGCGATGTGCAGACAGAGGGCTTTTACTACGCCGGAGGTCTTTTCCTTCAGATAGGGAGCCATGCTCTCGAAGGTGTCGGGCACGAAGAGCTGACCGCTCTCCTTCAGCTCCACGATCTGGTCGTAGCATTCCTCCAGATCCTCACCGCTGATTTCGGTAAGGTGAGCATACTTCTCCCGCATAGCGGCAAGAATGTCCTCCCGGGAATCCTCCTCAAAACGGGCGATCATATCGTAGGCGATGTCGTCCACCACGTGCACAGCACCGGAGGACACGTCCAGAACGATGTTGTATCCACCCAGTTTATACTGATGAATCATATATGTACTCCTTTTGGATAACAGATAAAAATGCCGCCTGATCGGCGGCATTTACACAGCAATTATTTGCTGTTCTTTGCGCTTTCGCACTGCTGGTTAGCGATACCGCAGCTGGTCTTGCAAGCGGACTGGCAAGAAGTCTGGCACTCACCGCAACCGCCTTTTTTTGCGCTCTCGCACAGATTGCGAGTCTTGATGGTCTTGATATGTTTCATAATCTTTAACCCTCATATTAATATTGTTTGAATTGTATGTATTATATCATCTTCTTGCCCCAAAGTCAATACTGTGGGAAAATTCCGTGAAGATTTTTGCAGTCTGGGAAAGAAAACTCCCGATTATATCGGGAGCTTTCATCGGTTATTTCACGTAAATGCGGATGCTGCGGGCAGCCACGGTGATTTCGCCCTGCTCGCGCCGGATTGCGTCGGATCCGGCCATAGCTTCATCCGCCACCAGGTTCCAATCTTCCTCAAGCGTGTAGGAGAAGGGCCCGCCGGTGGGATTGATTACCGCCAGGGCACTCTCGCCAAAGCGAATTTCCAGTCGTCCGTCTCCCAGATCGGTGAAGGATACTTCCCCGTAGCGGAAGGCACCGTATGCCCGCCGCATAGCGATCAAGCCGCGGTAGTATTCCACGGTGCGGTATGCTTCGGAATCGGGCGTCAGGGTGTCCCAACGGATGTTGTTGATCTCATCGGAGGATTTGTAGCTGTTCTCGTCCCCGTCCTTGGAGCGGAGCATTTCCTCGCCCGCCTGGAAGAAGGGCGTGCCCCGGGAGATCATCAGAACAGCCGCACCCAGCCGGTTCATTTCCGCCCGTGTTTCGGGCGTGTCGGCGGAGTTGGACAAAGCCAGCTTATCCCACAGGGAATGATTGTCATGGGCGCTCATATAGTTGATGACCATACTATCCGGCACTCTCCAACCATAGCCGCTGAGATTGCCGCCGCTGATGCCGAAGCGCACCTTGCCTGCGTTAGCCGATCCCGCACCGCTGATATAGCCCTTGGACGTGGTCTCAAACACGCTGCCCTTAAGGCCGTCGCGGATTACGTCGTTGAATACGGCGATAGTGCCGATGGCGCCGTTTGTTTTTTCGATTTTGCCGATGTTGCCCTGGTTTGCCTGGGGGGATCCGTCCATAGTGGCGCCCATGTTCCAGCCCTCGCCGTAGATCAGAGCCTCGGGATTCACTTCGTGAATGGCCGCCTCCACCTTCTGCATGGTGGCGAGGTCGTGCAGGCCCATCAGATCGAAGCGGAAGCCGTCCAGGTGGTATTCCTCGGCCCAGTATCGGACGCTGTCCGCCATAAACTTGCCGAACATATACCGCTCGGATGCGGTATCGTTGCCGCATCCGCTGGCGTTGGTGTTCACACCGGTGTCGCTGTATCGGTAATAGTAGTAGGGAACGATGCGGTTGAAGGAGCTGTTGACGTCGTAGGTGTGGTTGTATACCACGTCCATGATCACGCCGATGCCCGCCTCCTGGAGGGCACGGACCATCTCCTTGAACTCACGGATACGCACCTCACCGTTGTAGGGATCGGTGCTGTAGCTGCCCTCGGGCACGTTGTAGTTTTTGGGATCGTATCCCCAGTTGAAGGCAGCGTCGGGGTTGCCCTCATCCACTGTAGCATAATCGTATACGGGAAGCAGATGCACGTGGGTGATGCCCAATTGCATCAGATAATCGATGCCGACGGAAACGCCTGCCTCGTTTACCAGCCCCCGTTCTGTGAAGGCCAGATATTTACCCTTGTACTTGGAATCGGCGATTTTGTTGCTGAAATCCCGTACGTGGACTTCCCAGATCACCGCATCGCTGTAGGAGGTGATGCCGGTTTTGAAAACGGTATCTCCCATCCAGCCGCTGGGATTGGTGCGGGACAGATCCACCACCATGCTTCGATCGCCGTTCAGACCGGCGGCACGGCCGTAGGGATCCGTGGCGGTCTGTGTGCCCACAGCCGTGGTCACCGTGTAGGTGTAATAGGTGCCGTGGCCGCAGTCTGCCGTATAGGACCAGACGCCGCGATCCTCCCGCACCATATCCACGTGATCGTAGGCATCCTCGCCGTTGCCGGCGCGGTACAGATCCAGAACCACACGGGAGGCGGTGGGAGCCCATACCTTGAAGGTGGTACCTGTGTTGTTCAGGGTGGCGCCCAGATCGTCTCCGTCGTAGATGTATTTCTCCAGAAACTGGGGACAGTCAAAGATTTTTGTGGGGATCACGGCAGCCTTTCCGCAGCCCTGGATCTCGATTTCGTGGGATTTGGTGAGATCCAATTCTTCCGCTACGGTGACGTATCCGGATACACTCTCCCGTCCGGGATCGGAAATGCCGATAACCGTCATGGGAGTGCCGTTCTCATAAACCTTAACCTGACTTGCGTCCTCCAGGGTGATTCTGGCAGAGGCAACGTAACGGATCGTGTGAAAATCCGTCATGCCGGCCAGATTGATTTTCTGTATCATAGAAAGAGTTTTTCCTCCGTCTGTGCTGGTGTATTGGGTGGCATCGCCGCTTTTCAGATATACGAAGGTTTCCGCTCCGTCGATCAGTGCAAAGCGGTCCTCGGCATAGTCCTTCGTGGCGGAGCCCCAGGAGGTACCGCCGGGATCGGAGCAGTCTCTGCGTACGATGAATCCCACCCGCTTGATGCCCGAGGGCACGTTGATTACGGCCTTAGCGCCGTAGTCACATTCCTGCAGGATATATCCCTGTCCGTCCTTTCCGTCCCACCAGACCCATACGTCGGCGTTCTTTATCTCACCGGAGTAAGCCCAGTAGAAGGTGATCTGGTTGTGTCCGGGTTCCTTTGGGACAGTATATTCCGTGGCGGGAGGATCGTTCAGCGTGTCCTTTCCCTCCGTATCCGGCGGGGAAGAGACTCCCGGCGTACAGGCTGGGAGCAGGACGGCCGCGAGCATAAGGAAAAGCAGTGCAAGGGACAGAATCCTTGATCCTTTGTGTCTCATAGTGTATCCCACCGTATATAATTTTATTTGATACGCTTGGTGGCCTGGGCCATATTCCGGATCATCTCGATCCGTTTTGCCGTAGCATAGCGGGGGCTGATGCGCCAGGACCAGTTGCCTTCGGCAACGGCGGGTACGTTCATTCGTCCCTCTTCGTTTGTCAGACCGAGATAATCCTGGATCGGCACTACAGCCAGATTGGCGCGGGAGCGCATAGCCAACTCAATCACAGCCCACAAAGCACTCTGTCCCTTTTTGCGGGGACATTCCCGCTCAAAGCGGGCCAAGGCATCTCCCTGCAGATTCCTCAGCCAGGTGAGGGTGCAGTCGGAGTCGTGGGAGCCGGTATATACGATGCAGTTGTCGGTGGTATAAATGCGGGGCAGATATTCGCTGTCCTCGTCGTAGAAGGCGAACTGCAAAATCTTCATACCGGGGAAATCCGTGTCGGTAAGCAATTCCCGCACGTCCTCAGTAATAAAGCCCAAATCCTCGGCGATGATGCGGCCACGGGGGAATTTTTCACGCACACGGCGGAACAATTCCAGACCGGGAGCACTTTCCCAGCGGCCGTTTCGGGCGGTGCTCTCTCCGTAGGGGATGGAGTAATAGCCTGCAAATCCGCGGAAGTGATCGATACGGACCAGATCGTAAATAGCAAAATTCTTCTCTACCCGATCCAGCCACCAGCCAAAGCCGTCTTCCTTCATCTTTGCCCAGTTGTAGATGGGATTGCCCCACAGCTGACCGTCGGGAGAGAATCCGTCGGGGGGGCATCCCGCCACCACGGTGGGATTGTAGTTTTCATCCAGCAGGAACTGATCCGGTGCGCGCCATACGTCCATGCTGTCATGAGCCACGTAGATGGGCATATCGCCGATGATGAGAATGCCCTTTTCGTGGGCGTAGTCGCACACGTCGCGCCATTGCTTCATAAAGGTGTACTGGATCCATTTCCAGAATCCGCACTCCACAGCAAAAGCATCCATCTGCCCCCGTGCCTCGTGCACGTTTCTGTGGCAGGGCTCCCAGGTAGTCCAGGGACGGTATCCGTAATGGACCTTCAAAGCCATAAAGAGGGCGTAATCGTCCAGCCAGGCGGCATTCTTACGGCAGAATGCTCCAAAGGAACGGTCGGGTGTGAAGCGGGCGTAGGCCTTCCGCAGAAGATCGTAGCGGGTGTTGAACAGCCAGCCGTAATCAACGCGGACGTTATTGTTCTTTACCGCATCCGTCTCTTCCTTGGTGAGGAGCTTGTCCCGGCGCAAAAGATCGGGATCGATGAAATAGGGATTGCCCGCAATGGAGGCGGGGGACTGATAGGGGCTGTCCCCGTAGGAGGTGGGGTTCAGGGGCAGAACCTGCCAGCACTTCTGACCGCACGCATCCAGAAAATCGATAAAATCAAAGGCACCCCGACCGAAGGTACCGATGCCGTAAGGGGAGGGCAGGCTGCTTACCGGCATCAAAATGCCGCTTTTATGAGTGAATCCAAAGTTTTTTCTGCAACTGTTCATAACCGTTCTCCTTATCATGGCGGCCACAAGAAGCCGCGTTATCATACTGAATTAATTATAGCATTGCCCGTGTGCGGTGTCAATCGAAAACGGGCTCCGCAGGGGTAGAAATTCACTGTTTTCTATGGACATTTTTGTGATTCTGTGGTATATTTGTGATATATCCGCTAACAGAGAAGGGAAGACGTAACCGCTATGAGTACTGCCCTGGCCAAAGGAAGCCGATTTGTCCGCATCCTGCGGTTTATCAAAGAATATGCCATTATCACCTTCGGCGCCGTCCTGGCGGCCGCCGCCATCTATTTCTTTATGCTTCCCAGCCACGTGGCGGTGGGAAGCGGCTCGGCCCTGGCCATGGTGCTCAGTAATTTTATTCCCCTGCCGGTGTCCGTTTTATCCCTGCTTTTGAACGTGTTTCTTTTGCTGTTGGGATTTATTCTGATCGGCCCCGAGTTCGGTGCCAAGACGGTGTATACGGCCATCTTCATTCCCATCGCGCTCGGTGTGTTTGAAAATCTGTTTCCCGACTTTCAGTCGCTGACCGAGGAGCCGTTTCTCGATACCCTCTGCTACATACTCGTGGTGGGATTGGCTATGGCTATCCTGTTCTCCCACAACGCCTCCTCCGGCGGGTTGGATATCGTGGCCAAGATCATGAATAAGTACCTGAAAATGGATCTGGGCAAGGCCGGCTCCGTGGCCGGCATCGTGGTGGCCTTGTCCGCCGCCTTCTGCTACGACACCAAGACCGTGGTGCTCAGCGTGCTGGGTACCTATTTCGGCGGAATGATCGTGGATCGGTTCATTTTCGGCTTGAACATCAAGCGCCGTGTCTGCGTCATCTCTCCTAAGATGGATGAGATCGTCCACTTCCTCCTTCACGAGCTGCACAGCGGCGCCACCATCAACGAGATCATTGGCGCCTACGATAACACGGTGCGTCGGGAGGTCATCACCATCGTGGATAAGCAGGAATACCGCCGGCTGATGGACTTCGTCAAGCGGGTGGATCCCAAAGCCTTCGTTACGGTCTATTCCGTCAATGAGATCCGATACCAACCAAAGGTATAATTAAAAAAGGACTGCGTCAGCAGTCCTTTTTTATTAGGTGGAGTAGCTCGCCGTTGTGAAGTCGCTGTCCTCGAGAATGACCGTCTTCACGGGACGGTATTCACTGCCCATCCACTCCAGGTGGAATTCCACCAGTCGGGAGGGAACGATCCGGGAGTAGTCTGCCCAGAACTGAACGGTTACCACCGTAATGCCGTCGCGGATCTCCTCGGATACGAAGGTGTATTCATAGGAGGCGGATCCCCGTCCGATACGAATGTATCCGCCGTCTTGTTTATACAATGAGGTTTCGATGTTCAGCGTATCCCCGTCCACACCCAGATAGGTTTCCGCATAGGCTCGGATTTCCCCGGCGGTGCGGGGCTCATAGTTTCCGGCCATCGCGTTCAGACGCGCCATGATAAAGTCACACAAGCCGAATTGGCTTCGGTTTTCTCCCAGAATGTGGTAGAAATCCCTATCGGAGCCCACGTGCATTACGTAGCGCTGTGCCGGCGATACGGTTCCCGCTGGGGCGGACGAGTACCGCTTGAATTCATCGAGGGGCGTGAAGGTGATAGCCAACCCCTCGTGGAAAACAAGGCGGTGTGTGCCGGCGCACAGTACGTCGTTTTGGCTTTCCAGAATTTCCACTTCCAACACGGCGTAGCCACGGGTGTTCTGCGGATCGCCCTCAGCGGGGATTTCCTCTCGGTAGAGTCGGTACGTGCCGAATTTCATACCGCGAAGGCTGTCGTATACCTTGGAATTTACACCGCATCGCTTGGCGAAGTCATCCACGTCCGCCCGAAGGAACGCACGGATGGTGTAGAAGATCCGCGGTGAGGCTTCATATTCCTTGAACCCGGCGGCAGCCCATTCCGCCACGGAGAGGGTGTCGGGGGTGATGTGCTGGGGAGGGAAGGACATCAGCTGGGGATTGTCCGGGGAGAGACCTCCAAAATAACTTTGCTCACAGATAAAGTACACCCGGTCGTTGTACTCGTAAAGCTTTCCGCGTACCACCTTGTAGGAGCCATATACCGTGGTGCCTTTTCCCTCATAGTATTTGAAAGAAAGATGGAGGAACAAATCTCCCGTTACGGGATTGTATTCCAACGTTCCCTGATACGCACCACGGGGCTCGGTGCCTGCCTGATAGGATTCTACGGTGACCTTGTCCTCGTTTATGGTGATCGTACGGTTCATACGTCCCGATGCCGTTAAGACTTGACAGCTGTGTGTGCCGTTCAACTCACCCGTATACGGCACGCCGTCCCGCAGGATCGTTTCCTTGGCGGGAGATACAGGCTCTACCGTAAAGGAAACAATGGCACTTCGTGCAGTATTATCGGCCAAATTCGCTTTGGTTTCTGTGCTAAACCAGTCGTATTTCTTTTCTGTAAAGCAGAAATAGGCGTAATGTGTGTCATCCAGTGTCAACAGATAATAATAGGTGTGGGCGAGTTGGGCCTCCACACGCTCCAGCTGACCGCTGTGGATAAGATCTTCCCTCATGCCTTCGGGGATGACGGCACGGAATGTCTTTGTGGGATAGCTCCAGCCGTCCTCCACGGAATATTCATCGACCAATTCCATATCATAGGCCGAGGCGTACCCTTGCGATGCAAGGCTTACCACGTGAACGGGATCGCAGCCGTTGTCACAGCGCAGAATCCGGCAGTCGTCGATTCTGAATATGCTTCTGTCTATAGAAAGGGTGACCGATCCTATACCGAAGATGGGTGTGTCCGCCGTGCGGTTTACGTCATCACAGCGGTATATGAGCCGGTTTTCCAAGGTTTCCCATATCTTGTCCTGACCCGAAAGCGCAGGCTCTGCCGGCGTTGTGTCCTGGGGCACCGTGTCGCCGGAGGGAATATCGTTTTCCTTGTGGCAGGAGGCGAAAGGCGTCACCACCACGCACAGAATAAGCAAAATCAGTATAAAATAATTGGTGAATGCTTTGTCTTTCATAGATACACTCCTTTCGGCAGGATGGATTTTGTTTTTGTCTCATCTGTTAGACGGCGCCCGTCGAAAAAAGTTCCTGTGAGGCAAAAAATATGAAAAACTATCCCGTGAAATAGGTTGTAAAGAGATGGTTTATTCTTTGTGCGTGAGCAATCGGTAGGGGGAATCTTCGGAGTATATCTCCCACTCGTCCCAGTTTCGGAGAAAATCCTGCATCGGTGCGTGGAGAGATTCGTATGTCAGGTCCCCTCGCTTATTCAGCCCATCCTCTGCAAGCATTAAATTATAAACAGCTCGCAGATCCGCACACAGGAGTGAAATAAACTGCCATTCCCCCTCGGAGACGGATCCATCATGCAGAATTCCCTCGACGGGTGTTCCGTTTATGGTGGCTGAATAAGTGCATCCCATAGCAAGGGAAAGAGCGCGAGTCGTAGGGAGTGTACCAAAATTCCGCCGGAATGTATTGTAATACCAATACTCTTCAGACTGTACCAATATATTTATAGAACTAAGGTTTTGGCTGACATATTCACTGTGCCCGTATGTGTACTCTCCGGTGTGCAAGGCGTGCTCCAGCGTATAAACGACCTGATGGACCGCATAATACAGATCGTTGAGCTGCTGTTTTTTTGCATTCTCAATTTTTACCCACACAGAGATCAGGCTGGCCGACAGACCCAGGAGAAGACCGCTTAGGATAAAAATAACCATCACGCTTTTTCGTATTTTGCGGTGTTCATCCCGAATATAGGCGTCCCATTTGCTGCAAACGCTTTTGCCCGCTGCGGCGATTTTGCGGGGGAGGGCAAGAAATAATGCGCGGATTTTTTCCCGTCGAGCCAATTTCTGCAGAAACTGTTGATACGCCGCTTCTTTTTCATCCGCTGAAATTTCCTCGTCCCATGTATAATGACGGAAATGCATCGAAGGCGGAGAGGAGGGGAAAGCATCTGTTTTGTCCCCGGGTATCGCAGATGGCTGCGGCAGCATCGCCAATGCCAACTGATCCGCAACGCAATCCAGGTTCATAGCTTCGTCGATTATAATATTCTCCATGGCACGGTCAAGGCCAGACAAGCGTTCGGTATTAGCATGTATCTCATCCCGGTACGCCGTGAATATTTCGCAGATCCTTTCTGGGGAGGACTGCATAATGCCGATCTGTTCTAAGGTAAAATCTGCCCGTCGAAGTGTCCCAACGGTCAAGAGATCGCGTAAGGTTTTGGCATCATACTCCCGATAGGTTCGTCCGTTTTTTTCGGCTGTCGGCGGCCGGATCAAACCTTTGCTTTCGTATAATCGAATCGCTTTTTCCGTCAATCCGCAGTATTTTGCCGCTTCTTTGATTTTCATAGAGCATCCTCCTTACTATGTGCTACGAAAAGTGTAGCATATGCCCTTGGGGTATTGTCAAGAAGCAAACTGTATTTTTATAAAAAACAGTACCTGCAAATGCAGATGCTGCTTATTTTGGCGTAGGGTGTGGGATTCGCCCGTCTGCGGACGGAGCGGTGCCGCGGAAAAACAGTCCACCGGACTGTTTTTTAACACGCGGCCTTCGAATCCCTTCGATAACATCACAAAAAAACAGCACCTGCATAAAACAGATGCCGCTTATTTTGGCGGAGGGTGTGGGATTCGAACCCACGTGGGATTGCTCCCAAACGGTTTTCAAGAAGTCTACCAAAGAATACCGTTTCAGCTTAGTTCGGTGCAGTTTGTGCTAAAACGATTCCCGAAAATACTTATTTTACAAGGCTTTTCGGGACTGTTTGGAACCGATATGAATTAAAACGAATTGATCGGAATCGATACAGACCCCTCGCTTTTTGAGCAATTTTTTGCACTTTGGAGAGAATTTGGAGAGAATTCGCGAGAGAAGAATTGCAACTGCAGTACATCGAGATTTTTCTTTTTTTGGAGAGAATTTTTCACGATTTAGGAGAGAACTTTTTATGCGTTACGATTTAGACGAAATTCAACGCATGCCGGATGTCTTATCCTTGGCAGACCTTTGCCGCGCCTGCCATTTGAGCCATTTGGATGCGCGGTACTATCTCAAAAGCGGACTCATTCCCTATGAGACAACCGGGAAGAAAACGCGGTGTTACCTGGTCAAAAAAACCGCCCTGCTGAGAGCCATTGAAGACTACAGTGAAAACCCCGAAAAATACAAAATTCCGGGAATTTGGAGAGAAAAACAACACTTAAACGGAATCCGCAAAAGCCCCATCATATACCTTCCAACGCAGGATCTCGCGTCGGATATAGCGGTCGAATATTACCGCAATAAGCTTGCCGATGCCTCCGAGCTGATCTGTGTTGCCGACCTTGTGCGCGTCACGGGATACCGCTCCCCAACCATCACGCGGTGGTGCAAGCAAAAGAAGCTCATCGCACACGCGAAAACCAACCGCCTATGGATCGCAAAGGCAGATGCCATAAGGTTTTTGACCTCTTTTACCTACAACGATATCAACGTAAAATCGCCCCAGCATATTGCCGACATCAGAGCGATCTACGACCTGATCCATACGACGAAGGAGGG